>JADLGU010000385.1 GCA_020849155.1 Rhodocyclaceae bacterium
CTTGCCGGCGATGATGGTCGGCTTGGCGAAGTAGTAGCCCTGGAACAGCTCGAAGCCGAGCGCCAGGCAGTGCTTCACCTGGGCTTCGTTGTCCACCTTTTCCGCCAGCAGCCGCACCGGCCACTGGCGCAGCGTCTTGACGGTGGCGGCCAGGTCGGCCTCGCTCATGCCCATCAGCTCGACCTTGACGATGTCGGCCATCTCCAGCAGCGGCCGGTGCTGGTCTTCGAGGCTGACGAAGTCGTCGAGCGCCAGGGTGAAGCCGAGGTCCTTCAGCGCGCGGCAGCGGGCGATGACCGGCGGCGTGAGATCGACGGTCTCCAGCACTTCCAGCACGAACTTGTCGCGCGGCAGCATCTCCAGCACCTCGCTCATCAGCATGCGCGCGTCGAGGTTGATGAAGCCGAGGTAGGGGCCGAGGGCGGCTTCCAGGCCGAGCTCGGTGATGGCGTGGGAGAGCACCGTGGCGGTGGCGGTGGTGTCGTCGCTGACCTGGGCGAAATTCTGCCGGCCGCTGCGGAACAGCAGCTCGTAGGCGAACATCCGCTGCTCGCGGTCGAGGATCGGCTGACGGCCGATGAAGATGTCCTGGGCGGGAGCGTCCATTCCAGGGTGAACGGCCGCCCGGGCCGGAACTTGAGGGCTGTTTTCGCCCGAAGGCCGGCCTCAGAAGGCCTGCAGCAGATCGGGCCGCGCCGTGCGCAGGACGCGGCGGAAGTCGGCCTTGATGCGCTCCAGCGCCCGGGCGTCGTCGGCCTCGAAGCGCAGCACCAGCACCGGCGTGGTGTTGGAGGCGCGCATCAGGCCGAAACCGTCGGCATACTCCACGCGCAGGCCGTCGATGGTGATGATCTCCTGTGCGCCCTCGAAGCGGGCCGACTTGCGCAGCGCGGCGATGAGGGCGTGCGGCTCGCCCTCGCGCATCTTGATGTTGAGCTCGGGGGTGGACACGGCGTCGGGCAGGTGTTCCAGCGGCCAGTTGGCATCCGGCCAGCGCGAGACGATCTCCAGCAGGCGGGCGCCGGCGTAGAGGCCGTCGTCGAAGCCGTACCAGCGCTCCTTGAAGAAGGTGTGGCCGCTCATCTCGCCGGCCAGCGGGGCGCCGGTCTCCTTCAGCTTGGCCTTGATGAGGGCATGGCCGGTGTTCCACATCAGCGGCACGCCGCCCTGGTGGCGGATGGAACGGGCCAGGTTGCGCGAGCATTTCACGTCGTAGATGATCTGCGCGCCCGGGTTGCGCGCCAGCACGTCGGCGGCGAAGAGCATCAGCTGGCGGTCCGGATAGACGATCTGGCCCTGCTTGGTCACCACGCCGAGGCGGTCGCCGTCGCCGTCGAAGGCGATGCCCAGCTCGGCATCCGTCTCCTGCAGGGCGCGGATGACGTCCTTCAGGTTTTCCGGCTTGGAGGGATCGGGATGGTGGTTGGGGAAGTTGCCGTCCACCTCGCAGTAGAGCTCGACCAGCTCGCAGCCCATGCGGCGGAACAGCTCGGGCGCGATGGCGCCGGCGACGCCGTTGCCGCAGTCCACCACGATCTTCATCTTGCGCGACAGCTTGACGTCGGAGACGATGCGGTCGAGGTAGTCGCGGCGCACGTCGACAGCCTTGATGTGGCCCTGGCCCGATGCCAAGCGGCCCTCGACGAGGCGCGTGCGCAAGGCGGTGATGGCGGTGCTGTGCAGGGTGTCGCCGCCGAGCATGATCTTGAAGCCGTTGTAGTCGGGCGGGTTGTGGCTGCCGGTGACCAGCACCGCGCTGCCGGTCTTGAGGTGATGCGCGGCGAAGTAGCCGAGCGGGGTGGGCACCATGCCGATGTCGGCGACGTCGACGCCGCTGGCGCAGAGGCCCTGCATCAGGGCTTGCGACAGCTCGGGCCCGGAGAGGCGGCCGTCGCGGCCGACGACGACGGTCTTCACCCTGCGCGCGCGGGCTTCGGAACCGATGGCGCGGCCGATGGCGAACACCGAATCGCGGGTGAGGGTCTTGCCGACGATGCCGCGGATGTCGTAGGCCTTGAAGATTTCGGGGGCGGGGATGAGCATGGCGGAGGCTCTCGATGAAGGACCCGTCATTATCTCACCGTCGTGAGACGGCGGGATTACCGCAGGGTATCGAAATGCGCCAGCAGCCGCTGCGGCAGCCAGTCCAGCCGGCCCGGGAACGGCCCGCTGGCGAAGCCGACATGGCCGCCGCCTTCGGGGTAGTCGAGCCTCACCGGGGCGGCGACCTGCCGCGGGCCGGGCAGGGCCTGGCGCGGCAGGAAGGGGTCGTTCAGCGCGTTGAGCACCAGCGCCGGCAGGCGGATGCCGCCGAGCCAGGGCTTGCTGCTGGCGCGGCGCCAATAGTCGGCGGCGTCGCGGAAGCCATGCAGCGGCGCGGTGACGGCGTCGTCGAACTCGTAGAGGTTGCGCGCCGCCTGCATGCGCGCCGCGTCGAAGAGGCCGGGATAGCGTTCCAGCTTGGCGCCGGCATTGACCTTCAAGGTCGCCAGGAAACGTTTGGCGTACACCAGGTTGAAGCCTTGCTGCAGCGCTTGCCCGGCGGCGGCAAGGTCGAGCGGCGCGCAGACGCCGGCGAGGCCCTGCACGACATCGCAGGCGCCGCCTTCCTGCTCGCCGGCCCACTTCAGCAGGGCGTTGCCGCCCAGCGAGACGCCGGCCGCGAACACCGTCCGCTGCGGGAACTGGGCGCGCAGCCGGCGCAGGATCCAGTCGATCTCGGCCGAGTCGCCCGAGTGGTAGGCGCGCGGCAGGCGGTTGGGCTCGCCCGAGCAGCCGCGGAAGTGGGGCACCGCGCCGGCCCAGCCACGCTTGGCGAGCGCATGCATCAGGGCACTGGCATAGTGGCTGGCCGAGCTGCCTTCGAGACCGTGGAACAGCACCACCAGCGGCGCATCCGCTTCCTGCGGCATGGCGAGCCAGTCGACGTCGATGAAGTCGTCGTCGGGCGTCTCCCAGCGTTCGCGCCGGTAGGGCGGCGGCGCGGGCTTGCGCAGCACCGGCCAGATGGTCTGCGCATGGCCGCCGGGCAGCCAGGCCGGGGCGCGGTAGGGGGTCAATGCAGGGTTGCGGAGACGTCGGCCGAGACCGCCACCGGGGCGCCGGAGGCGTGGCGCGAGAGCAGGTGCCAGCCCTGGGCGCCGCGCACGTAGACGTTGCTGGCGATCACCGGCGGGCGCGCCGCCTCCTCGCCCGGCACCGAGTAGTGCTCGTGCAAGCTGTGCAGGGCCAGCAGGATGCCCTGGCGGTGCACCGGGTCGGTGACGCGCACGCTGACCCGCTGCAGGCCGGCGAAGACCTGGCGCCAGCCCTCGCGCACCGCGGCGAAGCCGGCCAGGCGCTCGCCGCCGGGATGGGTGCAGGTGACCTCCTCGTCCTCGGCCCAGATGGCCATCAGGGCCTCCAGGTCGGCGCGCTCCAGGGCGTCGTAGAAGGCCGCCTCGGCGTCCTGCGGCGTGGCGAAGAAGCGCATGGTCATGAGAGGATTTCCTTGATCTCGCCGAGCACCCGCCCGGGCGACAGGTCGTTGAGGCATTTGAAATGCCCGAGCGGGCATTCGCGCCTGAAGCAGGGGCTGCATTCCAGGCCGAGGCTCAGCAGGCGCGCGCGACGCGACAGCGGCGGCGTGTAGGCGGTGCTGGAGGAACCGTAGAGCGCCACCAGCGGCCGGTCGAGGGCGGCGGCGACGTGCATCAGGCCGGAGTCGTTGCTCACCACCAGGCGCGCGCAGGAGAGCAGGTCGATGGCCTGGCCGAGGTCGGTGCGGCCGCACAGGTTGCGCGCGGCGCCGCCGGAGAGTTGCTCGATCTCGGCGCCGAGCGGGGCGTCCTTGGCCGAGCCGATCAGCCAGACGGAAAAGTCGGTCTGCGCAAGACGGCGGGACAGCTCGGCGAAGTGCCGCGCCGGCCAGCGCTTGGCCGGGCCGTACTCGGCGCCGGGACAGAAGGCGACAGGCGATTTCGCGGCGTCGAGGCCGAGCGCCGCCAGCGTGGCGCGCACGGATTCCCGGTCTATCTCGAGCTGCGGCGCGGCCAGCGGGGCCGGGGCCGCCGCGCCGAGGTCTTCGGCAAGCAGGGCGTAGCGCTGGGCGAGCTGCGGCAGCGCCGCCTCGTCGAGGCGCTGGATGCGGTTGAGCAGCAGGCTGCGCGCCTCGCCGCGGAAGCCGATGCGCTCGGGGATGCCGGCGAAGAAGGGCGGCAGGGCCGACTTCCAGGAATTCGGCAGGACGATCGCACTGTCGTAGCCTTCGCGCGCCAGTTCCCGCCCGGCGCGCCAGCGGCCGGACAGGTTGAATTCGCCGTGGCCGAAGGGATTGGGAATCACGCGGCGGATCTCCTGCATGCGGGCGAGCACCGGTGCGGCCCAGGCCGGCGCGAAGGCGTCGAGGACCAGGCCGGGATGCTTGTCGTGCAGCCGCCGGAACAGCGGCTGCGCCAGGATGGTGTCGCCGATCCAGGAGGGGGCGACGACGAGGGCTTTCCGCATCACGCGGAGACGGTCAATGGTGTCCCTTCGGGGCCTCGCCGGTGAAAGCGTAGCGCGTGCCGCAATACGGGCAGGTGGCCGCGCCGGTCTTCAGCGGATCGAGGAAGACGCGCGGGTGGCGCGCCCACAGCGGCGCGCCGGGCCGCGGGCAGTGCAGGGGCAGGTCGTGGGCGTCGATGTCGACGCTGCGGGCGGTGTCCTTGGTTTCAGCCATCGCGATCCTCACACTTTCGCCAGCCAGTCCTGGTGGGCCGGCACCCTGCCGTTCACCACGTCGAAGAACAGGCTCTGGATCTTTTCGGTGAGCGGGCCGCGCCGGCCGGCGCCGATCTGGCGGCCGTCCACC
>JADLGU010000386.1 GCA_020849155.1 Rhodocyclaceae bacterium
AGACGGCGGTGCGCGTGGCGGCCGGCGCCATCGCCCGCAAGTGGCTGCGCGAACGCCACGGCATCGTTGTGCGCGGCTGCCTGTCGCAGCTCGGCCCGCTCGAGATCCCGTTCAAGGCATGGGAAGGCGTCTACGCCAATCCCTTCTTCGTCGCCGATCCGGACAGCGTGGCGCGGCTGGAAGCCTACATGGACGGGCTGCGCAAGTCCGGCAACTCGGTCGGCGGCCAGGTCACCGTGGTGGCCGAGGGCGTGCCGGTGGGCTGGGGCGAGCCGGTGTACGATCGCCTCGATGCCGACATCGCCTACGCCATGATGGGCATCAACGCCGTCAAGGGCGTCGAGATCGGCGCCGGCTTCGGTTCAGTGACGCAGTTGGGCAGCGAGCATTCCGACGAGCTGACGCCGCTGGGCTTTCTGTCCAACAACGCCGGCGGCACCCTGGGCGGCCTCTCCAGCGGCCAGGACATCGTGGTGCGTCTCGCCGTCAAGCCGACTTCCAGCATCCGCCTGCCGCGCCGCTCGATCGACAAGCAGGGCAGCCCCGTGCTGGTGGAGACCCACGGCCGCCACGACCCCTGCGTCGCCATCCGCGCCACCCCGGTGGCCGAGGCCATGCTGGCGCTGGTGCTGATCGACCATGCCTTGCGCCACCGCGCCCAGTGCGGCGACGTCGCCTGCCCGACGCCGCAGATCGCCGCCCGCGCGCCGCAGACCGGCGGTCCGCACGGCACCGCCGTCGAGGATCCCGAGCCTGACGAGGCCTGATCAACTTTCATAGGGAGCAAGCAACATGGAACTGCAGCAGCACGACCTGCATCACGAGTTTCCCGAGTACAAGGACGCCATTCACCGGCTGAAGACCGCCGACCACCATTTCGCCCGCCTGTTCGACGAATACCACCGCGTTAACCGGGAAGTCCGGCGCATCGAGGAAAACCAGGAGCCGGTGACCGACCTCGCCATCGAGGCGCTGAAGAAGCAGCGCCTCAAGCTGAAGGACGAGTTGCACGGCATGCTGCGCGCCCATCAGGCCTGATGGGCGCGTGGTCCCCTACTGGCGCCTGTCGGCCTACTACTTTTTCTATTTCGCCTTCATCGGCGCCTTCTCGCCCTTTTTCACCCTCTACCTGCAGTCGCTGAAATTCTCGGCCTGGGACATCGGCGTGCTGATGTCGCTGATGCAGGTGATGCGTCTGCTGGCGCCGAACCTGTGGGGCTGGCTGGCCGACCGGCTCGGCGCCAAGACGCCGATCGTGCGCGGCGCCGCGCTGATGAGCCTGGCCGGTTTTTCCTGCTTCTTCTTCGCCCAGGGCTTTGCCGGCTTCTTTCTTGGCATGGCCCTGCTGGCATTCTTCTGGAGTGCCTCGCTGCCGCTGGTCGAGGCCCTGACCTTTTCGCATCTGGGCGCGGCGGCCAGCCGCTATGGCGCGATCCGCCTCTGGGGCTCGGTCGGCTTCATTCTCGCCGTGCTGGGGCTGGGCTGGCTGCTCGACCGGCTGCCGCTCTCTACCACGCTCTGGGTGTCTCTGGCGCTGCTCGGCGGCATCCTGGCCTGCGCCCTGGCGCTGCCGGAGAAGCGCGAGGCCCGGCACGAGTCGGACCGAATCCCGATAGGCGACATCCTGCGCCGGCGCGAAGTGTCCGCGCTGTTCGGCGCCTGCTTTTTCATGGCGGCGGCGCATGGTGCACTCTACGTCTTCTATTCGATTTTCCTCGCTGACCGCGGCTACAGCACGACCATGATCGGCCTGCTGTGGACCCTCGGGGTGGTGGCCGAGATCGCCGTCTTCCTGTTCTTGCCGCGCCTGTTCCGTCGCTTCTCGCTGCGAGCCATCCTGCTGGCCAGCTTCGCCTGCGCCGTGGCGCGCTTTCTCACGATCGGTTGGGGGGTCGAATGGCTGGCGCTGTTGCTGTTCGCCCAGTTGCTGCATGCGGCGACCTTCGGCGCCTACCATGCCGCCGCGGTGGCGGCGGTCAACCGCTGGTTCGGCGGCCGCCACCAGGCGCGCGGCCAGGCCCTCTACGGCAGCCTCTCCTTCGGCGCCGGCGGCATGCTGGGCGGGCTGCTCAGCGGCTGGTCCTGGGATGCGCTGGGGGCCGAGCTGACCTTCACTCTGAGTTCGGTCTTCGCCCTTGCCGGCATGCTCATCCTCTGGCGCGGCTGGTCCAGCCGCTGAAAGCCTACTTTTCCTGCCGGGCCTTCTCGAACTGATCCCAGGAATCCTCGGCGACGTGGTAGTCGGGGTTGGCCGCCTGGCGGAGGCCCTGGACCACGTATTCGTCTTCGCGCACGGCGGGTTTGGGATCGGCCGTGTCCTGGGGCGAGGCGGCGCCGACGGGAAGAGGGAAGCGCCAGAACACCCGATCGACCCGCAGCCCCAGGGCCTTGTCGACATGGCCGATCAGGGCGGCTTCGACGATGTGCGAATAGCGGAAGCGCTTGAGCGGTTCGGACTCCACCAGCACCAGGAAACGTCCTTCCACGGGATGGCAGCGGGCGCTGATCTCGGCGCCGCTCTTGGCGAAATAGTCCTTGACGGCCAGGGCGATGCGTCCGGCATCGGCGGCGGCTTTGCGCTGCCGGCCTTGCTTGACGTGCGCATAGGCCCCAGCGCCGCTCGCCAAGAGGAGGACCAGGCCGATCAGGAGTGCTGCGGAGTTCATGAAATCTCTCCGGACGGCGCCTGCTGCGGTGCCGCATCGCAGGCTGATTCCGATATAATTCAATTGCTTTCCGAAAGAACTGATTGCATGGGCAAGCCGGTCGGTCCGGCCCGGCGCATGCTTTGCTTCCTGCATTTACGGCAGCTTCCGGAAAAGCATGAATCTTTCTAGCGGGGTTGAACCATGAAACGACTGCATCTGCTGTTGGCCGCGCTGGCCATGCTTGTTGCAACTGCCTGCAATACCGTTCAGGGCGTCGGCAAGGACATCCAGGCGGGCGGCAAGGCCGTCGAGAAGGCCGCCAGATAAGCTCCCAGCAAGCCTGCTGTCCGCCGGCAGGCTGCGTTCTCGGAATCGAAAGGAATCGAATGAAAGTCTGTGTATTGCCGGGCGATGGCATCGGCCCAGAGATCGTCGGCCAGGCCGTGCGCGTGCTCGAGGCCCTGCGTCAGGACGGCGTCAAGCTGGAGATGGAAACGGCGCTGCTGGGGGGCTGCGCGGTGGACGCCGCCGGCGATCCTTATCCCGAGGCGACCCGCAAGCTGGCGCGCCAGGCCGATGCGGTGCTTCTCGGCGCCGTCGGCGGTCCGCAATACGACACCCTGCCGCGCGAGCAGCGCCCGGAGCGCGGCCTGCTTGGCATCCGCAAGGATCTGGGGCTGTTCGCCAACCTGCGCCCGGCCGTGCTCTATCCCGAACTCGCCAATGCCTCCAGCCTCAAGCCCGAGGTGGTGGCGGGACTCGACATCCTGATCGTGCGCGAACTCACCGGCGACATCTACTTCGGCGAGCCGCGCGGCATCGAGATGCGCGATGGCGCAAACGGGAAAGAGCGGGTCGGCTTCAATACCATGATCTACTCGGAATCGGAGATCCGCCGCATCGCGCGGGTGTCCTTCGAGGCGGCGATGAAGCGCAGCCGCAAGCTGTGCTCGGTGGACAAGATGAACGTGCTGGAGTGCACCCAGCTGTGGCGCGACGTGGTGACCGAGGAGGCGAAGAACTATCCGGATGTCGAGCTGTCGCATATGCTGGTGGACAATGCCGCCATGCAACTGGTGAGGAACCCGAAGCAGTTCGACGTGATGGTGACGGGCAACATGTTCGGCGACATCCTCTCCGACGAGGCCTCGATGCTGACCGGCTCGATCGGCATGCTGCCCTCGGCCTCGCTCGACGAGAAAGGCAAGGGCCTCTACGAGCCGATCCACGGCTCGGCGCCGGACATCGCCGGCCAAGGCGTCGCCAACCCGCTGGCGACCATCCTGTCGACGGCGATGATGCTGCGCTACACCTTCGGCCTCGAGGCCGCGGCGGCGCGCATCGAGGCGGCCGTGAAGAAGGTGCTGGCCCAGGGCCTGCGCACCGGCGACATCCACGAGGCCGGCATGAAGAAGGTCGGTACCCGGGAAATGGGCGACGCGGTGATTGCGGCGCTGTAAGACAAACCAGGCAGGGAAAGCGAAATGAAACGAGTGGGTATGGTGGGCTGGCGCGGGATGGTGGGCTCCGTGCTGATGCAGCGCATGCTGGAAGAGCGCGATTTCGACCTGGTCGAGCCGG
>JADLGU010000387.1 GCA_020849155.1 Rhodocyclaceae bacterium
CCATTCGCCGCCGGACTTGATGACGTCCTTGGAGCGGTCGGTGATCTGCATGTAGCCGTCGGGGTCCAGCGTGGCGACGTCGCCGGTGGGGAACCAGCCGCCCTCGCGCAGCACGTTGCCGCCCTCGCCCTTGAAGTAGCCGGAGACGATCCACGGCCCGCGCACCAGCAGGTCGCCGAAGGCCTTGCCGTCGCGCGGCAGCTCGCGGCCGTCGTCGCCGACGATCTTCATGTCCACGCCGTAGATCGGCCGGCCCTGCTTCAGACGCACCGCGTCGCGCGCCTCGGCCGACAGCGCCAGGTGCTTGGCCTTCGGGGTGTTCACCGTGCCGAGCGGGCTCATCTCGGTCATGCCCCAGGCGTGCAGCACGGTGACGCCGTAGTGCTCGTCGAAGCCGCGGATCATCGCCGGCGGCGCCGCCGAGCCGCCGATCACCAGGCGCTTGACGGTGGACAGTCCGAGGCCCTTGGCCTGCAGGTGCTGCATCAGGCCCAGCCATACCGTCGGCACGCCTGCGCTGACAGTCACCCGCTCGGCCTCGAACAACTCGTGCAGGCTGGCGCCGTCGAGCTGCGGCCCGGGCAGCACCAGCTTGGCGCCGGCCAGGGCGCAGGCGTAGGGCAGGCCCCAGGCGTTCACGTGGAACAGCGGCACCACCGGCAGCACCACGTCGCGCGCCGAGAGGTTGAGGGCGTCGGGCAGCGCCGAGCCGTAGGCGTGCAGCACCGTCGAGCGGTGCGAGTAAAGCGCGCCCTTGGGGTTGCCGGTGGTGCCCGAGGTGTAGCACAGCGAGGAGGCGGCGTTCTCGTCGAACTCCGGCCACTCGTAGTCGTCGGAGTGGGCGTCGATCAGGTCCTCGTAGCAGAGCAGATCGAGCTTCGAGTCCGGCAGGTGCGCCCGGTCGGTCAGCGCCACCCAGGACCTGACGCCCTTGCAGTGCGGCGCCAGGCCCTCGACCAGCGGCAGGAAGGTCAGGTCGAAGAAGACCAGGCCGTCCTCGGCGTGGTTCACGATGTAGCCGATCTGCTCCGAGAAGAGGCGCGGGTTGATGGTGTTGAGGACGGCGCCGATGCCCGAGACGCCGTAGTACAGCTCGAAGTGGCGGTGGTTGTTCCAGGCCAGCGTCGCCACCCGCTCGGCGGGCTTGACGCCCAGCGCCAGCAGGGCCCGGGCCAGCTGGCGGGCGCGGCGGTGGGCGTCATGGTAGGTGTAGCGGTGCAGGCCGCCGCCGGTCTCGCGCGAGACGATCTCGGTGTCGCCGTGGTTGCGGTCGGCGTGGCGGATCAGCGACGAGATCATCAGCGGCAGGTTCTGCATCAGTCCAAGCATGCGAGGCTCCCGGTTCAAGTCGTCAAGGATCGTGAGGCGGCGCCGGCCGGCCGGCGGCCGGCGCAAAAAAAGTCGGTCGCCGCGGCACGGCGGCAAGCGGCGGCGCTAGCGGTTGGAGTTCAGCATCAGGCGCGCCTTGCTCTGCGCGCCGGCCTTGTTCTCGGCGCTGACGCGCTTGCCGAAGGTATCGCGCTCGGCGGTGCTGCGCTTGGTCGCCTCGATGCTCTTGATGCAGCGCCAGCGCTTGCCGGCCTTGGTCTCGATCTGCCGCATCTCCGTCCTCGGGTGGCGGGTGCCGCAGTGATAGCAGTATTCGGTATCGCTCATCTAAAAAACCTGTGCTTTCGCCCCCGGATCAGGCCTCGTACTTGAACGACATCGAGACGCGGGCGCGGTAGGCGACCACCTTGCCGGACTTGTCGATCTTCATGTCGAGCTTGGTGACTTCCGCCACCCGCAGGTCGCGCAGGGTCTTGGCGGCGGCCTCGACGGCGGCGCGGGCCGCGTCCTCGAACGAAGTCGGGCTGGAGCCGACCACTTCGACGATCTTGTAGACGGCTTCGGTGGATTTCTTCGAGGATTTCTTGGCCATGACGGGTCTCCTGGTGGGCAATCGGAAGTTCCGGGCAACCGGACGCCCGTCAATGATAGCGCGTTTCGCCTTTTCCCGCCCTGGGCGCGGAAACGCCGTGACCGGCGGGAGGGGCGGTTTCAGGAGCCGCGCCGCCCGCCGAGGAGGCGCGATTCGGCGAGGCGCGAGCGCTGCAGTGCGAGGAACTCGATGACCCCCCATAACAGCGCGCCGCCCAGCGCGAGCGACGAAAGCAGGGCCGGCCTGGAAGGATGAAGCCGCATGGCCGCGTTACAGGCCGTCCAGCCGCCAGCCGGCGGCCATCTCGTCGAACAATTCGTCGAACAGGCGTTGCAGGTTGAGCATCTCGATGCGCAGTTTCATGGCCCCGTTCCGATCTCTGGCGGCGACAGGGCAAAGCTAGCAGGCTTGCATTACGGGAATGCGACGGCGGCGCGGTAGCGGTCGGCGCGATCGCCAAGGTATGCTTGGCCGCGACGCCAACCAGCCATCATCGTGAACCTACCCGCCTACGCCGAACTGGCCGAACTGGAACGCATCGTCGAGGCGGGTGCCGCCCACATCGAGGCACGCGTGCTCTGCGAGACGACGGTCGGCCCGCAGCGCTTTCCGGTCTACGCCGTGGCGCTGGGCAACCCCGATCCGGCGCTGCCCGCCGTCGGCTACTTCGGCGGTTTTCACGGCCTCGAGCGCATCGGCGCCGAGGTGGTGCTGGAGTTCCTGCGCGGCCTGGTGGCGCGACTGCGCTGGGACAGCGTGCTGCACAGGCAGCTCGAATCCCTGCGGATGGTCTTCATGCCGCTGGTGAACCCCGGCGGGGTCTTCCGCGGCACCCGCGCCAACCCGAACGGCGTCGACCTGATGCGCAACGCCCCGCTCGACTCGACCGAACGCGTGCCCTTCCTGATCGGCGGCCAGCGCCTGGGCGCCGGGCTGCCCTGGTACCGCGGGCCGGCCGGCGCCCCGATGGAAGCCGAGAACCTGGCCGTCTGCC
>JADLGU010000388.1 GCA_020849155.1 Rhodocyclaceae bacterium
CTCAGCGCGCGTCAGGCGCAGGCCGCTGCGGTCGAGCTCGCCCGGGGCGAACGGCAGATAGGGCGTTTTCGGGCCGCTGTTGTCAGGGTTCAGGGGGTATGTCATCGCATCACCCAAAAAGTGTTGATTATGTTGCGAGGCAACGCACTAGAAACAAATCGCGCCGCGAATTACCCGCGATGAAGTTGGCCAGGAAGGACCCGTCGCCCATCAAAACGATTTTCCTCGGTGGGCCCATATAACCTTGACACGCCTCGTGATCGGACGGACCTTGCGCACCGCATCACGCCAAGCACGGCTGAATTCCTCGTCGAAGATCCGTCCGGCGTGCTTCTCGGCAAAGCCGTGGAAGTCGAATCGCTTTGAATAGTTCGGCGTTTGAATGCGGATCAGCAGCGGCTTGATCGCCCCGCGCACACGACGTCCGGTTGTCTTGGGCCGGGCCCAGATGCCGAAAGGCGCGTTCGCGTGCCCGCGCGGCACACCGACGAAGACCTCGCCGTACTTGCCGGACTTCCGCAGGCCGGCGGCGATTGACTTGATTTCCGAAAGGCTGAGGTTCCCGGCTGCCGTCAGCCGCACGCCCTGCCCGGGCACCCAGTAGTCGGTCGCGCCCGTCTCACCGCCGAGCCGCTTCTCGAAGGACTTCAGCCCGCGCCGTCCGCCGGTGATCTGCGGCAACAAGTACTTCGCCTGCTTGCTTTTGATGAGCACCTTCGATGTAAGCGTCGCCTTGGTCGCCGGCGAGAATCCGAAGCCGCGGCGGGTGAAGGCGACCGGCTTGTCGAAGACGCGGTCGACCTCAGCGACGTACATCTCCGACAGCCGCTTGGCCGTCCGCGTGAGGGCGACCGCTGTGGCAAAGGGCACCTGCCTGCCGACGTCGCCCACATAGCGAGCGGCGTCATGCGTATTGCTTGCAATTTGAACTTTGAACCGCTCCAATCGCTCGGCCGCAAGGTATTTCATCAGGATTGTTCTCAGTTCGAGCTCGCCTAAGTGCATGCCAGCGCGCCCCAGCCCAGCGGCAGCCCTGGCAAGGCCTGTTGCGGCACTCCTGAAAAGAGCGGCTCCTGCAGCAAGAAACCACATTCGCGGCGCCTCCTATTGGCAAATTTCCGGGACCGCGAAGTCCGCGGCGGCTTCGATGATCAGGGCGCGCAGGCCGATAACGTGCTGGTCGCTCAGCAACGGCACCAGCTCGGCAAGCTTGGCGCGCCAGACTGCGGGGTCGTTCGCTTCGTCGAGCACGGCGAATGCTTCAATCAGGCGCCCGAACCGAATCGCCTCTGCCTCTCCGGCTTCAACGAAACGAATTAGGCTGGCCTCCAGCGGCGCATGCGTCGCCTCGTCTTCGTCGCGCGCCTGGTCGATTGCGTCAATCGCGGCAAGGCATACGGCGCGAAACTCTTTCGAATGCGCCGTGTCCTCGGCATAGCGCGTCATCATGCTGCGTAGGCTGGGCAGATCCTCGGTAGTGATGGTGATGAATCCGGCCTGAACCTCGGCCAGGGCTGTGATTTCCGGTGCGGTCAGTTCATGCATGGATTTACCTCATCGTGCTGAAAATGCACTTGTGCAATTTGTGCGGTGATTCCTATATAAGTGCTTACGCGCACGCGTAGAGCGATAAATAGAAAACGGTGCATTGAATGCATAACTGCATTCATGCGAAGAGCCCCCTGTCGGCCTCGGTGCGCAGCCGCGCCCCCAGGATTGGCCGGCTGGCCTTGCTCATGTCCTGGCCGAATCCGCTCACCTTTAGCCATCGCGTCAGGGCGTACATGGTGGCCGCGCGGTGCCCCATATCCCGGCACCAGGTCTCGAAGTCGCGGTACAGATCCTTGCGCTCGGTGGTGGCGGCGCGGTCGGCGACGCAGCGTTCCCGGAACCAGATGCCGGTGATGTCCTCCTCCTCGAAGTAACTCGCCGTTGCCTCGGTGATGGCGGCCGGCGGCGCCAGGCCTTCGCGCTGCCACCATTCCAGGCCCTCCAGCGCCCAGGCCAGGATCGCCGGGTATTCATCTTTCAACCGATCCTTGAGGGTCGGGTCCGGGCTTGCCGGCTTTTGCTCGAAAGGCACCAGGTGCAGCCGGCGGCGCCAGGCATCGTCAACGCTCCGAATGCGCGGCTTGTGGTTGCTGGCCACCAGTACCTTGAACTGAGGGATGAAGCTGAAGAAGTCGCCATGCATGAATCTGGCGCTGATGGCATCCCTGCCGGTCAGGGCCTTGATTCGCTGCTCATCCCATCGCCGCCCCTCGGAACTTTCTGACGCCACGACCAGGCGGGCGCCGGCCAGGTCGGCCAGGTCGGTCGGGTGCCGGTCGGATTTCGTCTCTAGGAAGGCGTCCATTGCGGCGGTCCGACAGTAATCCCCGGTGATGGCGGAGAGGGTGCTCGTGTAGACGCCCTTGCCGTTCCCGCCCGCTCCGTGTAAGAAGGGGAGAGACTCCTCGCGCGTGTCGCCGCACAGGGCGTAACCGGCGAAGCGCTGCAGGTAGCCGCGCAGGTCGGGATCGCCGCCGGTCGATTCGCGCAGGAATTTCAGCCAGAGCTGCGGCGGGTTTTCGAAGTCCGGGGCAACGGCCGTGCTCATCGTCACCATCCGTGCCTTGCTGGGCGGTAGCGGCTTGCCGGTGCGCAGGTCATAGACGCCGGAGGGCGTGCCGAGCAGCCAGGGATCGGCGTCGAGCTCGGCCCCGTTCACCGCGATTCCAGGGCATGCGCGTGCCAGCCGCTCGACGGCCGCCACTACGTTCGCGCGCCCCCAGCGCGCCTCGTTGCGGGCATTCAGGCCGCGGACGAAGGTGCGCACGAAATGCAGCACCAGGTCGGTCTGGTCGGGCCGCCAGGCGCCGCGCGCCTCATCGTAGAGATACCACTGCCTGCGGTTATGCGCGTAGAGCACCTTGCCGGCATAGGCCGCCTCGAATTGCTGCGCGAGGGTGTCCTCGGTTAGCTCGGACGCGGCGAAAGCCTCGGCCTCACTTTGCGCGCTCGGCATCAGCGGGATGACGGCCGCCATGGCTTGCTCCCATCGTAAAGTATTTCCGGCCGCACGCAGTGGTCGAGCGGGCGCAGTCGCACCACCTTGGCCCCCTGCGCGGCCAGCTCGCGCGCGAGCGGGTCGACCTCGAGGAGGTCCGCCTTCGTCGTCAGCACATCGACGGTAAGCCCTGCCAGGCAGGCGAAGTCGAGCGCGCGATAGTCGCCGCCCGCCGGCGCCACCAGGAAGGCACCAGGCGCAGCCGGACGGTAACCCGGCCGCAGGCCGACACTCGCATGAGCGCCGCGGACGGGAACCGGTACACGTCCCCGGCGGCGAGCGGCGAGCAGCTGGCGCGCCCCGCTCGGCAGGCGCCGCCGCGGCGGCTGGCGCAACCTGGCGTGGAGATCGGCAACAAGGTCGTTCAGTCGCCAGGCGAAGTCCAGCAGGCGCGTGTACGCTGCATAGCGCCGGTCGTCCATGTCGGAACCTTCCGGCCAGCGCGGCAGCCGTTCGAGAAACTCGGCGAGTTCGTAGTATTGATCGAACAGGGCCAGGCGCCGCTGCTGCGGCATGGCGCGCAAGCGGTCGCGCCAGCGCGACTCGGACCATGAGAGCATCGCGGTGATCAAGCTGCCCGCATGGGCAGGGGCGTCAGGGTGCGCCATCACCGCGTCCTCAGGAAACCGCGGCGACGACGCTGGGCCCGGTTCGGGTTGACGTTACGCCGCAGGCTCATGCTATGATCCTGCTCGCCGTAGTTTGTTTTCCAGGGCCGCCCGGTGCCAGCCGCGCGGCCCTTTGCTTTGTTGGCCTTCATGCCGGCCTCACGCGGCGTGGCGGCCGGCTGCGCCGCGCAGAATGCCGAGGGCCACTTCGTCGAAATTCGGCCCCACCAGGTGGCCGCGCCGGCCGGTGCCCGGTATCAGCTCGCCAGAGGCGATCAGGTCGTTGAAATGTTCCCGGATGAACCAGTCGAGCGAAGACTGCGTCGGGAAAACGTCCCCGCCTTGCTCCTCGCGCCAGCGGGTTGCCTTACGCCAGGTGGCGACGACGCCGCTGGCAGGACTGCGAGTATTTGCCATTGCTTCTCTCCTTCATGCTATGAAACACGCCACCGCCCCGGTGACGCTTGCAGAATAGAGAGAAACGCAGGCTAAAGCACTGTATTAAAAGAGAATAGCGCGGTTCGAACTACTTCGAACCGCGTTTTTTTGACAGCTTGGCCGCTTTCAGGTCGGCCAGCCAAAGTTCGGCGTAGTGGCGAGTCAGATAATCGCGCAGCGGATGGTCGGGACCGGCATCGCGGCGTGCATGGGAAAAGATGTTCGGCGCGCCGGGCCGCTTGTAGTTCTTTGCGAGCAGCTTCTCGCGCGCTGCGGCGAACAGCGGCGCCACCTGCGCGAGAATATCCGCCTGCAGCTGCCTGCGCGTCTTTTTGCTGTTGTCGCCGCCCTTCCGGTTTCCGCCCCTAGCCTTGCTCACCTTGACGGCCCAGTCGACGGCCGAGTGCGCCAGGGCGGCATCGAGGATCGCCCGCGCCCGCATGGCTTCGCTGGCCGGCACCCAGGGCCGCCCGTCGGCGGCGGCGAGTTCGGCCTGGCGCTCGAGCAGCAGGGCTGCGGCCAGGTCGCCCTCGGCCGCGCCGGCGGCGTCTTCAAAGCGCTCCAGGTCGGCGCCTTCGTGCAGGCGCAGGATGATCAGCCCGACCGGATGCCCGTCGGGGCCGTCATAGCCTGGCCGGCCGGGCACGTAGGGCACGCGGATGGAGAGGGTTTTCATGGGGCGGGCGGATCGGTGAGCGGGCCATGCTCCTGCACATAACGCGCGTTATGGGCGAGCACGTCCATGGCGTCCGCAAGCTCGGCGAGGAATTCCACCAGCCACCCGGCATCAATGTTTTCATCCGTCGCCAGTTCGCCGCTTTGGGCGGCTATGGCCAGGATTTTCCCGGCTGCCCGCAGGCCACTGAGCGAGGATGTCTTGACATTATCGGCCTGGAGGGCGATGGCGGCGAGCCGTTGCGGCTCGTAAGCGCCGTGGAACGTTGCGCCCGCCCATTCCTGCGGCAGGTTTTGCAGATTGTGCACGAGGCCGCTGATGCCGACGCCGTGCTCGAGGTGAGGATTCTTGGTTGTCATGTCAAGCCTCCGCGAAAACGCGCGTAACGACCGCCTTGCGGTCGGCGACGTTGGAATGGATATAGCGGGCGCTGGCGGTCAGCGTCTTGTGTCCCATGACGGCCATGATCTGCGCCTGATTGATGCCAGCCATCGCCAGCGCCGAACCGCAGCCGTGGCGCAGCTGGTGGATGCCACGCCCATCGAGCCCGGCGATCTTGGTGATGCGCCGCCATAGCCGGCGCGGGTCGAAAGGCTTGGTGCCGGCGTTGTTGGCGAATACCCAGGCGTCGGGGTGGCGGTTGGGCAGCCGGCTCAATTCCTCGATGCAGCGCGCGGTGAGCGCGGCGACGTGAGGGTCGCCGTTTTTCGTGCGCAGCACGGTGGCCGTGCCGGCGGCCAGGTCGACGTCGCGCCAGCGCAGCGCGAGCGTGTTACCGATGCGTAGCCCGGTGTGAAATTGGAATACGATCAGCGCCGCCATGCGTCCCCAGCGCCGGTCGAAGGCGCGCGCCACCTTCACCAGGCGCTCGACCTCGTCGGCGCGCAGGTAGCGCTCGGGGTCGACGCGCTCGGGCGCCTTCTCGATGCCGCGCGTGGGCGGGGTGAAATGGCGCGGCGTGAGGCGGGTGCGGCGGGCGAAGGCATACACGCCGGCCAACGTGGTGATGTAGCGGTTCACGCTGGTACCGGCCAGGGGCTGGCCGGTCGGCTGCGCGGGCCGGTTGCGCAGCGGTTTCAGGCGGCCGCGCTGGGCCAGGCGCACCAGGGCAGCGTCGACGTCGTCTTGGGTGATTGCGGTGAAGGGCTGCGCCCCCAGCTCGCCGGCCCACCAGTGCAGGCGGCAGAGGGTGGCGCGGTCGAACTCGCGCGACGCCATGTAGGCGTCCATAACGCTTTTCAGGCTTTGCATGGTAATTCCTTTCCGATCCGGTCGAAGTGATCAAAACCCTTTCGGGTTGCTTGATTCACCGGGGCGGTGACCGTTTCAGTAAGGCAATTCAAAGCCTTGCAGAAATTCTGGAGCGGGAAAGGAGTCTCGAACTCCCGACCTCAACCTTGGCAAGGTTGCGCTCTACCAACTGAGCTATTCCCGCGGAACAGGCGTGCATTATAGCGGCGCTTCCTTGAGTGTCAAGCGAACCAACCTGCCCTCATGTCTTTTCGGCAATGTAGGGCCATGCCATTTTCAAGTAGTAGCCCATGGACCAGAGCGTCAGCAGCGCAGCGAGATAAATCAGCCAGGTGCCGAGGCGCTGCGAATCGAACAGAAATATCGGATCATGATAAAGCAGCATCGGAATGGCCACCATCTGGCTGGTCGTTTTCACCTTGCCGAGCAGCGAGACGGCCACGCTGCGCGCGGCACCGATCTTGGCCATCCATTCGCGCAGGGCGGAGATGGTCACTTCGCGCCCGATGATGATGAAGGCGATGACGGCATCTGCCCTCTCCAACTGCACCAGGATGATCAGGGCTGCGGCCACCATCAGCTTGTCCGCCACCGGATCGAGGAAGGCGCCGAATGCTGAGGTCTGCTGCAGGGTGCGCGCGAGGTAACCGTCCAGCCAGTCGGTGATCGCAGCAACGACAAATATGACGGTGGCGGCCAGATTCTGTTCGTGGGGTGTCAGCCAGTGAGGCGGTGCGTAAAAGACGCCGACCACCAGCGGAATGAGGACGATGCGGCCCCAGGTCAGCAAGTTCGGGATAGTGAGTGGCATCGTCGGTTGGTTTGGCGTAGTCGTGCTCAGTGCAAGCGATTGTAAATCGCTTCGGCAAGTTTGCGGCTGATGCCGTCGATGCGGCAAAGATCCTCAATGGTCGCGGCTCGCACGCCCTGCAGCCCGCCGAACTGCGCCAGCAGCCGCTTGCGCTTGGCGGGTCCGACGCCGGGAATGTCCTCCAGCCTGGAATGATTGCGGGCCTTGGCGCGCCGGGCGCGATGTCCGGCAATGGCGAACCGATGCGCCTCATCGCGGATTTGCTGGACAAGGTGCAGGGCCGGATCGTTGGACGACAGCGCCAGAGGGGAATCCGCGCCGGGCAGCAGCAAGGTGTCGAGTCCGGGCTTGCGGTCCTCGCCCTTGGTCACGCCGACAGCGGGCAGGTCGGCAAGGCCCAGTTCGGCCAATACCTCCCGCGCCGTTCGGACCTGGCCCTTGCCGCCGTC
>JADLGU010000389.1 GCA_020849155.1 Rhodocyclaceae bacterium
CGGAGATGGTCGATGGCGGCAAGACGATCCAGTTCCAGTGCCGCAAGGGCATCGCCTGCTGGAATGCCTGCTGCAGCAACATCGACATCTCGCTGACGCCCTACGACATCCTGCGCCTGAAGCGCCGCCTGGGGCTCGCCTCGGCGCAGTTCCTGCAGCAGTACGCCGTGCCCTACGAACTGGAGAAGGACGGCATCGCCGGCGTTAAGCTCAAGCCGGTCGCCGGCGGCACCGCCTGCCAGTTCATGACGCCGGAGGGCTGCAGCGTCTATGAGGACCGCCCCACCGCCTGCCGTTACTATCCGGTGGCGTTGCTCTCGATGCGCAAGCAGGACGAATACACCGACACGCATTCCTACGCCCTGGTCAAGGAGGATCACTGCCTCGGCCACAACGAGCCGCGCAGCCTGACCATCGAGGCCTACCGCGCCGAGCAGGGGCTGCCGGAATACGACGAGCAGGGACGTGGCTGGCGCCAGCTGGTGCTGAAGAAAATGTCCTCCGGCCCCACCGTCGGCAAGCCTTCGGTGAAGAGCCGCCAGCTGTTCTTCATGACCTGCTACGACATCGACACCTTCCGGGCTTTCGTCGACAGCGGCCCCTTCAACGAACTCTACGATGTGCCGCAGGCCGAGCGCCAGGCCATGCTCGGCGATTCATTGGAGAGCGATTCTGCGCTGTTGCAGTTCGGCTACCGCTTCCTGCGCCAGGTGCTGTTCGGCGAGGAGAGCATCGCCTTGCACCCGGCGGCGGCCGAGAAGCGCCGCGAGCAGGCGCGCGAGAAGGCGCTGGCCGCCGAGCGCGAGGCGGCCGAGAAGCTGGCGCGCGAGGAAGACCTGCGCGACGAAGGCTTCGACGACTGATTACTTCGTATTGAAGAGCGGGAAGAAGTCGCGGTCGGCCTTGAACAGGTGGCGCGCCACCACGTCGCCGGCGAGGAACTCCACCAGGCCGCCCAGGCCGGCGCCGCCCGAGACCACGCTGTTGCGCAGCTCGCGCGCGCGCGACAGCAGACCGGCGTGGGCGCGGCGATGGGCCTCCAGTCCGGCGTAGCCGTGCCGTTCCAGGAGCGACTCTTCGCTGGCGAAATGCTGCGTGATGTGCTCGAGCAGCCGGTCGTAGGCGGGCGCCGCGCGGGCGGGGTCGCCGCCGCTCGACATGAAGGCGTCGATCATGGCGTTCGACAGCTCGAACAGCTCGCGGTGCTCGCGGTCGATGGTCGGCTCGCCGCATTCGTAGGCTTCCTGCCAGGCAAGGTGCAGCGCCGGGAGGCCTTGCCCGGTGTTCCACAGATCGGAGTTGCCCCGCTCGTCGATGCGGACGGTGTTCCGCCCGTCGCTCTTGGCGGCGTACAGCATGGCATCGGCGCGGCGGAACCAGTCCTCGGCGCTTTCGCTATCGACATGCTCCGCCACGCCCAGGCTGACGGTGAGCGATCCGACCGAGGGGAACAGGTGGCTGGCCAGCTGGCCGCGCAGGGATTCGGCCAGGCGGCCGGCGCCGCGGTAGCCGGAGGACATGGCCAGCACGACGAATTCCTCGCCGCCCCAGCGGAACAGGGCGTCGGAGGAACGGATCGCCGTGTTGGCGACGATGGCCAGTTCGCGCAGCACCCGGTCGCCGGCCTGGTGGCCGTAGTCGTCGTTGATGCGCTTGAAGTTGTCGATATCGAAGAGGACCAGCGACAGCGGCTGCCTGTGGCGCAGGCTGCGGTCGAGCTCCTTCTCGATGATCTGGTCGAAATGGGCGCGGTTCCACAGGCCGGTGAGGGCGTCGGTGGTGACCCGGCTCTCAAGCTCCGCGATCCGCCGGGCGAGCTCCAGCCGCGTGGCGCAGGCCTCCGGTGTGGCGCACTGCACGGCTTCCGGCGGCGGATTGTTGTGGTTGGGCGTCATGAGCCAGTCAACGCTTGTTTCCGCGATGGCCTGAATGTTGCACGGGTTTGCCTCCCGCGTCCATCCCGTATTTCCGGTATGCTCTTGATGCATGAGGCTTAAATGAAAATCCCTGCCAGCCTGGCGCCCGAACTGGCGCGCATCCAGCGGGAGCCCTACTACCAGTCCATCGGCGACGAGGTGGCCCTCTTCGAATCCGCCCATCGCCGCCGCCTGCCGGTGCTGCTCAAGGGGCCGACCGGCTGCGGCAAGACGCGCTTCGTCGAATACATGGCCTGGCGCCTGCAGCAGCCGCTGGTGACGGTGGCCTGCCACGACGACCTCACCACCGCCGACCTGGTCGGCCGCTACCTCATCGTCGGCAACGAGACGGTGTGGGTGGACGGCCCGCTTGCCGCCGCGGTGCGCGCCGGCGCGATCTGCTACCTCGATGAGATCGTCGAGGCGCGCAAGGACACCACGGTGGTGATCCACCCGCTGGCCGACACCCGCCGCCTGCTGGCCATCGACAAGCGCGGCTAGCGGCTCGCCGCGCCCGACGATTTCATGCTGGTGATCTCCTAAAACCCCGGCTACCAGAGCGTGCTGAAGGACCTCAAGCAGTCGACCCGGCAGCGCTTCGTCGCACTCGAATTCGACTACCCAGCGGCGGAGCTCGAACGCCGCATCGTCGCCAACGAATCCGGC
>JADLGU010000390.1 GCA_020849155.1 Rhodocyclaceae bacterium
TCCATCATGCGCAGGCCGAGTTCCTGTCCCTGCCGCTCCAGCAGCGGGGCGTCGACCAGCACGCCGTTGCGCTCCATGCGGAAGAGGATCTGCATCACCGGCATCTCGATGTCGCGGTAGAGCGCTTCCAGCCGCGGTTCCTCGGCCAGGCGCGGGCGAAGCGCCTGGTGCAGGCGCAGCGTGACGTCGGCGTCCTCGGCGGAATACTCCGTGGCGCGTTCGATCTCGACCTGCTCGAAGCCGATGCGCCCGGCGCCCTTGCCTGTGACCTCGTCGTACTTGATGGTGGCGATGCCGAGGTGGCGCAGCGCCATCGAGTCCATGTCGTGGCCCTTGTCCGACTCGACGACGTAGGATTCGAGCATCGTGTCGTGGGCGACGCCTTCGAGGCGCAGGCCGTGGTTGGCCAGCACGTGCAGGTCGTACTTGAGGTTCTGCCCGAGCTTGGCGTGGCGCGGCGATTCCAGCCAGGGCCTGAGCTTCGCCAGGGCTTCGTCAAAAGTCAGTTGCGTCGGCACGGCGGCGTAGCGGTGCGCCAGCGGCAGGTAGGCGGCCTCGCCTTCCGCCACGGCGAACGACATCCCGACCAGGCGCGCCCGCATCGGGTCGAGACTGGTGGTCTCGGTGTCGAAGGCGGCGAGGGGCGCGGCGTCGAGCTTCTGCAGCCAGGCGTCGAAGGTTTCCCAGTCGAGGATGGTTTCGTAGCGGGTGCGGTGGGCGCCGGCGGGCGCCCTCTCCCCCGGCCCCTCTCCCGCGAGCGGGAGAGGGGAGGTCATGGGAGAGGGGGTGTCCAGTTCGCGCAGCCAGGTCTTGAACTCCAGCCGCGCAAAGAGCTCGGCGAGTTTCGCCTTGTCGGGCGGCTGCGGCGCGAGGTCATCCACTTGCACCGGCAGCGCGAGGTCGCAGACCACGGTGACGAGCTTCCTGCCGAGCGGCAGGAAGTCGAGGTGCTTGCGCAGGTTCTCGCCGACCTTGCCGCCGATCGCGTCGGCATGGGCAACGATGGCGTCTAGCGAGCCGTACGCCTGCAGCCATTTCGCCGCCGTCTTCGGCCCGACCTTGTCCACCCCCGGCACGTTGTCGACGCTGTCGCCGACCAGCGCGAAGTAGTCCACGATCTGGGCGGGCGCGACGCCGAACTTGGCCAGCACGCCGGCCTCGTCGAGCACCTCGTTGCTCATGGTGTTCACCAGCCGCACGTGGGCGTTCACCAGCTGCGCCAGGTCCTTGTCGCCGGTGGACACCACGCAGTCGATGCCGCGGCTCGCGGCCTCGCGCGCCAGCGTGCCGATGACGTCGTCGGCTTCCACCCCCTCGATCATCAGCAGCGGCCAGCCCAGGGCGCGGATGCAGGCATGCAGCGGTTCGATCTGCCGGACGAGGTCGTCGGGCATCGGCGGGCGCTGCGCCTTGTAGTCGGGATACCAGTCGTCGCGGAAGGTCCTGCCCTTGGCGTCGAAGACGCAGGCGACATAGTCCGCCTTGAAGTCGCCATCCAGCCGGCGTAGCATGTTGATGACCCCGTACACCGCGCCGGTCGGCTCGCCCGCCTTGTTGCGCAGGTCGGGCATGGCGTGGAAGGCGCGGTAAAGGTACGAAGAGCCGTCGACCAGCAGCAGTGTGGGCATGGGATGAACGTATGAACGACAAACTTCGCGGCTTCGCCAAGCCTCATGCCGAGGACGCTTCGCCCTCGGCGCGCGAGTCATGGCGCATGGTCGTCAGTATGGCAGAGGTCGTCGAGGCCACCGAGCGCCTGGCGACGATCCGCCCGGCGGTGTCGATTTTCGGCAGCGCGCGCATCGGCGAGGACCATCCCTATTACGCGCAGACGGAGCAGGTGGCGCGCCTGCTCTCCGACGCCGGCTTTTCGGTGATCTGCGGCGGCGGCCCCGGGGTGATGGAGGCGGCCAGCAAGGGCGCCTTCCAGGGCAAGAGCGCCAGCGTCGGCCTCAACATCCAGCTGCCGCAGGAGCAGCACAGCAATCCCTATCAGGACATCTCGCTCAGCTTCCGCCACTTCTTCGCCCGCAAGGTGATGTTCGTCAAGTTCGCCGCGGCCTACGTGGTGCTGCCGGGAGGCTTCGGCACGCTCGACGAGCTGATGGAGGCGCTGACCCTGATCCAGACGCGCAAGAGCCGGCGCATCCCGTTGATCCTGATGCACGCCCCCTTCTGGCAGGGCCTGCTCGACTGGTTCCGCGAGCGCCTGGTGGCCGAGGGCATGATCGCCGCCGGCGACCTCGACCTGGTGCAGGTGATCGACAGCCCGGAGCAGGTGGTCGACGCCATCTTCAAGCACTACGAAGGGCGCGGCTTCGAGCCGCTGCCGCAGGAACACGAGCTGCTTTTGAACCTCTGATACAATCCGCCGACACGCAACAGGACCCGGATATCATGCGCCGCCCGCTTCTCGCCCTGCTCCCCGCACTGCTTCTCGCGCTTGCCCTGCCCGCCGCCGCGCAAGGCAGCCGCCCCGCCAACCTGCAGCCGGTGCCCGAGCCGCCGCCCCCGCCGCCGGGCTACCAGCCCGACCCGGCGCTCGAGCCGCAGGTCACCATCATCAAGCGCGGCGAGGACAAGGTCGAGGAATATCGCGTCAACGGCCGCCTCTACATGATCAAGGTCACGCCGCCGCACGGCGTGCCGTACCACCTGGTGGACAGCAAGGGCGACGGGCGCATGACGCGCCAGGAGCCGCTCGACGACGGCTTGCGCGTGCCGATGTGGGTGATCGGCACCTTCTGATTCTCGTAGGGCCAGTCACAACCACAAAACAAGGGAGGGGACCATGGCTGAGCAGAATCCGTTTCTGGTACCGGGCGGCGACTCCGCGCAGGGCGGGGGCGCCTTCGATCCCGCCGGCCGCACGGTCGAGGCCGGCCGCGGCCTGGAGTGGCTGAAGCAGGGCTGGCAGCTGTTCACCAAGAACCCCGGCATCTGGATCGCCATCGCGGTGATCCTGATGGTGATCGTCATCGTGCTCAGTCTCGTCCCCGTGGTCGGGACCCTGGCGGCGAATTTCCTGATGCCGGTGTTCGCCGGCGGCATCCTGCTCGGCTGCAAGTCGCTCGCCGAGGGCGGCGAGTTCGGCATCGACACCTTGTTCGCCGGCTTCAAGCAGAACGCCGGCAACCTGATCCTGGTCGGCGTGTTCTACATGATCGGCGCGGCGCTCATTGCCGGACTGGTTTTCATGATCGGCGGCGGCGCGGCGATCACCGGCGGCATGATGGGGCGGGGCCCCGGCGTGGGCATGGCCATCGGCGGCTTCTTCGTCGCCATGCTGGTTTTCCTGGCGCTGATGGTGCCCCTGGCGATGGCCGTCTGGTTCGCCCCGGCGCTGGTGGCGTTCCGCAACGTCGCGCCGCTGGCGGCCATGAAGGCCAGCTTCTCCGCCTGCCTGAAGAACCTGGTGCCCTTCATCGTTTATGGCGTGATCCTGGCCGTGCTCTGCGTGATTGCCATGATCCCCTTCGGCCTCGGCATGCTGGTGATGGTGCCGGTGACGATGGGCTCGGTGTATGCCTCGTATGCGGAGATCTTCGAGTAAGCCTTCGCCTTTCCGCGCCGCGGGCCGGCGCGTCGGTCCGCGCTGAATGCAGGCCCGCCGACTCCCCGCCATCCGCGGCTGGAACTGGATCGTCGAAGGCTTCCGCCTGTTCCGCTCCAATCCGGCGCTGCTGACCTTCCTGGTCTTCGGCTACTGGCTGACCCTGATCTTCCTCAACCTGGTGCCGCTGATCGGCGTGCTGGCCGCGCCGCTGTGCGTGCCGGCCCTCTCGGTCGGGGTGATGAACGGCTGTCGCGCCCTGGAACGCGACCAGGCCAGCGGCTTCGGCCTGCTCTTCTCCGGCTTCCAGAAGAACCGCAACGTGCTGTTCCTGCTGGGCGCCGCCTATCTGGCCGCCTCCCTGGCGGTGTTCGCCGCCAGCGCCCTGGTCGACGGCGGCACGCTGCTGCAGATCATGCTCGCCAACCAGAAGCCGCCGGAGGACCTGCTCGAGGACGACCGGCTGATGCTCGGCCTGCAGTTCTCCCTGCTGCTGATGCTGCCGGTGCTGATGGCCTTCTGGTTCGCGCCGCTGCTCGCCGCATGGAACGACTTGCCCGCCGGCAAGGCGCTGTTCTTCAGCTTCGTCGCCTGCCTGCGCAACTGGCGGCCGTTCCTGGCCTACGGGCTGGGCGTGGCCGTCATCAGCGTGCTGCTGCCCGGCGGCCTGCTGGGCGTGGTGCAGGCCTTCTCGCCTGCCCTGCACCGCATGATGGTGGTCGCCCTGACGCTGCCGCTGCTCTTCGTCTTCGTGCCGACGCTGTTCGCCAGCTTCTATATCAGCTACCGCGACATCTTCGTGAGCGGCGAGCCATGAGCCGCGCGGCCGGGCCCCTGGGCGTGCTCGGCGGCACCTTCGACCCGGTGCATGTCGGCCACCTGCGCCTGGCCGAGGAGGCGCGCGA
>JADLGU010000391.1 GCA_020849155.1 Rhodocyclaceae bacterium
AAACGCCGTCGTCCTTCCTGTAGGAGCCAGCTTGCTGGCGATTTGACGGCCGTATCGCCGGCAAGCCGGCTCCTACAGGGAGCAATGGAGCGGTTTGTGGGCGCTTCGGGCATAATCCGGCTCATCCCGTGAGCCACCGGATCATTGTCCATGGACCGCAACGAGCGCTTCTACCGCATCGACCAACTGCTCAACGATAAAAAGATCGTGCCCTTCTCGCTCCTCGTCGAGAAGCTGGAAGTCTCCCGCGCGACGATCAAGCGCGACCTCGAATACATGCGCAACCGCCTCAACGCGCCCATCGTCTGGGACCGCGAGGAGGGCGGCTACCGCTTCGCCGGGCGCGAGGGCGGCGCGGCGCAGTACGAGCTGCCCGGCCTGTGGTTTTCGGCGCAGGAGGTGCATGCCCTGCTGACCATGCAGCACCTGCTGATCAACCTCGATACCGGCGGGCTGCTCGGGCCGCACATCGCGCCGCTGCTCTCGCGCCTGCAGGCGCTGCTCGGCACCGCCGACGACAGCACCGTCGAGATCCACAAGCGCATCCGCATCCTCGGCATGGCCTCGCGCCGCCTGGCGCTCGACCACTTCGCCGCGGTCGGCTCGGCGCTGCTGCGCCGGAAAAGATTGCTGATCGCCCACTACGTGCGGGCCCGCGACGAGACCGTCGAGCGCGAGGTCTCGCCGCAGCGGCTGGTGTACTACCGCGACAACTGGTACCTCGACGCCTGGTGCCACCTGCGCAACGACCTGCGCAGCTTCGCCGTGGACGCCATCCGCCGCGCCGAGTTGATCGAGCAGCCGGCCCGCCATGTCCCCGAGAAGACCCTCGACGCGGTGCTGGGCGCCGGCTACGGCATCTTCTCCGGCCGCCGGGTGCAGCGGGCCCGCCTGCGCTTCACGCCCGAGCGGGCGCGCTGGGTGGCCCAGGAGCAGTGGCACCCCAAGCAGAAGGCCCGCTTCGACCAGGACGGCAGCTACCTCCTCGAGCTCCCCTATTCGGACAGCCGCGAACTGGTGATGGACATCCTGCGCCAGGGCCCCGGCGTCGAGGTGCTGGCGCCGCCGGCCCTGCGCCGCGAGGTCGCCGCCCAGCTGCAGGCCGCGCTCGAACGCTACTGACAGGCTCACGCCCTGAGCCTGCCGCCGCCTTATCCTGCACGGCAGGGAAAGGAGGAAGACATGGAAGCCGATGCCGTGGTGTTCTGGGCGACGACCGGGCTGTCGCTGGTGGCCTGGCTGCTGGGCTGAGGGCGGCTACAATGCCGTCATGGAAGCGAAGACACCCGACCGCCACGTCTGGCAGCGCTTCTGGGCGATCGCCGCGCCGTACTGGCGCCTCGACCGGAAGTGGCAGGCCTGGGGACTGCTGGCCCTGCTGGTGCTGCTGCTGCTCGGCCAGACCCGCTTCGCCGTGCTGTTCAACGAGCAGACCGGGGAATTCACCTCGGCCCTGGCGGCCCGCGACGCCGAGCGCTTCTGGGACGCCATCCGCTACTGCCTCGGCCTGCTGCTGGTGGCGGTGCCAATCTACGCCTTCTACTACTATGTTCGCGACAAGCTCGGCATCCACTGGCGGCGCTGGTTGACCGAGCGCTTCCTCGACAGCTACTTCTCGCAACGCCACTACTACGAGCTCAACGCCGACCCCGGCCTCGACAACCCCGACCAGCGCATCGCCGAGGACATCAACACCTTCACCCAGCGCTCGCTCTACTTCCTGCTGGTCCTGATCGGTGCGGCGCTGCAGCTGGCGGCCTTCAGCGCCGTGCTCTGGTCGATCTCGCGGGTGCTGGTGTACTTTCTCGTCTTCTACGCCATCTTCGGCACCGTGACGACGCTGGCGCTGTTCGGCCGGCCGCTGATCGGCCTCAACTTCATGCAGCTCAGGCGCGAGGCGGATTTCCGCTTCGGCCTGGTGCGCATCCGCGAGAACGCCGAATCGATCGCCTTCTACCGCGGCGAGGCGCAGGAATCGCGCCAGGTGCGGCGCCGCTTCGCCGCCGCCTTCGACAACTACAACCGGCTGATCAGGAGCCAGCTGTTCCTCAACCTGTTCCAGTATTCCTACGGCCTGCTCACCATCGTCCTGCCCAGCGCCATCGTCGCCACCGACGTGCTCTCCGGCGAGCTGGAGGTGGGCAGCGCGGTGCAGGCCGCCGGCGCCTTCGCCGCGGTGCTCTCCGCCGTCTCGGTGATCGTCGAGAACTTCGAGAGCCTGAGCCGCTTCGTCGCCGGCATCGACCGGCTCGACGCCTTCTCGCGCCTGCTGGCGGCGGAGCCGGCCTGCCGGGCGCGCAGCGGCAGCCTGATCGAGACCGTGCCGGGGCCGCGGCTGGTCCTCGACCGCCTGACGCTGCAGACGCCCGGCGGCGCGCGCACCCTGGTGAAGAACCTCTCGCTGAGCGTCGCCACCGGCGAGGGACTGCTGATCGAGGGCGAGAGCGGCAGCGGCAAGAGCTCGCTGCTGCGCGCCATCGCCGGGCTGTGGTACTGCGGCAGCGGCCGCATCCTGCGTCCGCCGCCCGGCGAGATCCTGTTCCTGCCGCAGCAGCCCTACATGATCCTCGGCACGCTGCGCAGCCAGCTGCTCTATCCCGACCGGGAACGGCCGCCGCCCGATGCCGAGCTGCTGCGCCTGCTCGAACGGGTGAATCTGCCCGATGTCGCCGAGCGCTTCGGCGGGCTGGACGCGGAACGTGACTGGGAGAAGGTGCTCTCCATCGGCGAACAGCAGCGCCTGGCCTTCGCCCGCGTGCTGCTGGCACGGCCGCGCTACGCCGTCCTCGACGAGGCCACCAGCGCGCTCGACGCCGCCAACGAGGAAAACCTCTACCGCCAGCTGGCCGCCACCGAGACCACCCTGGTCAGCGTCGGCCACCGCCCGGCGCTGCACACGTACCATCGGCAGGTGCTGGAGCTCGACGGCGAAGGCGGCTGGCAGCTGCGGCCGTCGCCCTGAGCGGCCGACAAGCGCGGCGCTTGGCATTTCGATCCGGGCCGGACAGAATGGGCGCTTTCCATCCGCCGAGGGGTTGTCGCATGCGTTCCCTGGCCGCCTACGCCGCACTCGCCGTCGCCCTGACGTTCAACCTCGCGGCCGCCGCCGCCGAGGAGGAGGACGAATCCATGCCCGCCAACTCGGCCGTCACGGCCGAACTGCAAAGACAGATCGCCCTGCCGCCGCCGGCATCCGCCGGCCCGCGGGAACAATGCGTGTTCCTGCACAAGCGCGGCACCGCCCACCTCAGGCTCGGCATGAACGACCAGGCGCTCGCCGACCTGAATGAGGCGCTGGCGCTGAAGCAGCGCGGGGCCTCCGAGCTCTGGTGCGATCGCTGGCGCCTGCAGATCGACATCAAGTCGGCGATCCACGCCAACGCCGACTGGCTGGTGCTGGCCGACTACGCCAAGTCGATCGGAGAGGAGTACCGGGTTGGCAACGCCTGGCGCTATTCGGAGTCGCTGTACTGGCTGGTCGATGCCAACGTTTTCCTGGGGCGGCTGCGGGAGGCCGAGCAGGCCTTTCAGCGCGCCGCCGACCTGCTGCCTGAGCTGCGCCAGCACAAGGCCTGGCCGGTCTATGGCAGCAGCCGCCTCGGCCGGCACGTCGGCTATACCGCCTGGATGCAGGAGTTGCGCGGCAATTTTGCCGAGGCCGAGCGCCATCGACGGCAGGCGCTGCGGCAGGCCGGCGAGTACCTCGACACCATTCGGGCCAACCGATCCGCCGAGCACCATGATGTGCGCGCCGCCCACGCCGTCCTGACGACGCGCAAGCGCCTGCTGGCAGGCATCCTGGCCACCCAGGGCAAGACCGGCGAGGCGGAGATCCTGGTGCGCGAGGCCCTGCAGGAGGCGCTCTCCCGCTCCGGCAAGCACACCCATGGCGTGGCCAGCCTGATCAACGCGCTCGGACTGATCAAGCAGCAGCAGGGCCGGATCGACGAGGCGCTGCGCCTGCGCATGCAGGCCGTCTCCGCGCTGGAGGCGTCCGGCGCCCGCAGCTATTCGACCCTGCTCGGGGACATGCGCGCCATGGTCGGCTTCCTGCTCGGCGTGCAGAACCGCTGGGCGGAGGCGCTGGAGGTCTTCAATCAGCGCGACCGCGGCCTGCGCAGCAATCCTGTCCAGTTCGCCAGGACCGGCTCGAACAACATCAACTGGGCCATGGCGCTGCTGCGCAACGGACAGG
>JADLGU010000392.1 GCA_020849155.1 Rhodocyclaceae bacterium
ACCCGGCCGGCATCGTCTTCTACCCGCAGTACTTCATCATGTTCAACGGCCTGGTGGAGGACTGGTTCAACCAGGGCCTGGGGGTGAACTACGCCCGCTACATCACCGAGCACCGCCTCGGCTTCCCCATCGTCAAGCTGGAATGCGACTTCGTCGCCCCCTCCAAGATCGGCGAGATCATCACCCTCGGCCTGCGCCTGGAGACGCTCGGCCGCAGCTCCCTGGCCATCGCCGTCGACTGCCGCTTCAGGGAAGAGCAGCGCCTGCGCGCCAAATTCGTGCTCGTCGCCATGGATCTGGACGCCCAGCGCGCCCGGCCGCTGCCGGAGGACCTGCGCGAACTCATGCAGGCCTTCCGGCAAGGACAACTCGATATCAATAACCACCAAAGGAGAGACACATGATGCAGATGTTCAACCCGCCCGGCTGGAAGCGGCCAAAGGGCTATTCCAACGCCGTCGCCGCCAGCGGCCGCATGGTCTTCGTCGCCGGCCAGGTCGGCTGGGACGGCCAGGAGGCCTTCTGCACCGAGGACCTGGTTGGTCAGGTGAGGCAGTCGCTCGGCAACATCGTCGCCATCCTCGCCGAGGCCGGCGCCGGGCCCGAGCACATCGTGCGCATGAACTGGTACCTCGCCGACAAGGAAGAGTACAACGCCCGCCTGACCGAGATCGGCGACGTCTACCGCGAGCTGATCGGCCGCCACTTCCCCGCCATGACGGCACTGCAGGTGGCCGGCTTCGTCGAGCGCGGCGCCAAGGTCGAGATCGAGGTGACGGCGATGCTCCCCGGCTGAGAATCGGCCATGTCGGGGGCGGGAGGAGCGCCCTCAGGATGCTGCAGCTCGTCTAGAATGTCCGCCAGTCATGGCAGATGCCGCCCGGGGAGGGGGATGAACCGCAACGACGCCACCATCCTGACCGTAGACGACGATCCGATGCTGCTCAAGCTGATCGGCATCCTGCTGCGGGAGGAAGGCTATCGCGTGCTCGCGGCGGAAAGCGCGGAACAGGCGCTGGCGCTGCTCGCCGCCGAGAAGCCCCAGCTGGTGGTCACCGACCTGAGGATGGGCGGCATGGACGGCCTGGCACTGTTCGACGCCCTGCGCCGCACCTACCCGATGCTGCCGGTCATCATCCTCACCGCCCACGGCACCATCCCGGAGGCGGTCGAGGCCACCCGCCGCGGCGTCTTCGGCTTCGTCACCAAGCCCTACGAGGCGCAGACCCTGCTCTCCGAGATCGGCCGGGCCCTGGCCGGCCACATCGCCCCGGCCAGTCAGGGCGGCGAGGACGGCCCCATCGTCACCCGCAGCCCGGCCATGCAGTCGGTGCTCGACGAGGCGCGGCTGGTCGCGGCCAGCGACGCCAGCCTGCTGGTACTCGGCGACACCGGCAGCGGCAAGGAGCTGCTGGCCCAGACCATCCACGACTGGAGCCCGCGCCGGGCGGCGCCCTTCGTCGCCATCAACTGCGGCGCCATCCCCGAGCAGCTGCTCGAGTCCGAGCTGTTCGGCCACCTCAAGGGCAGCTTCACCGGCGCCACCCGCGACCACCGCGGCCTGTTCCAGGAGGCCGAGGGCGGCACGGTGTTCCTCGACGAGGTCGGCGACATGCCGCTGCCGCTGCAGGTCAAGCTGCTGCGCGTGCTGCAGGAGCGCGAGGTGCGCCCGATCGGCGCCGCCCGCAGCCTGCCGGTCGACGTCCGCGTCATCTCTGCAACCCACCGCGACCTCGACGGCGAGATCGCAGCCTGCCGCTTCCGCGAGGACCTCTACTACCGGCTCAACGTCGTCAGCCTGAAACTGCCGCCGCTGGCCGAGCGGCGCGAGGACATCCCGCTGCTGGCGGGGCATTTCCTCGCCGCGCTCTCCGCCAAGTACCGCAAGAAGCTGAACGGCTTCGCCGCCGACGCCACCGAGGCGCTGCTGCGCGCCGGCTGGCCCGGCAACGTGCGCCAGCTCTTCAACGTGGTCGAGAAATGCGTGGCGCTGTCCACCACCCCGATCGTCCCGCTGGCCCTGGTCGAGCGGGCGCTGAACCGGTCCGGCGACGACATCGCCTCCTTCGACGACGCTCGCCGCGGCTTCGAACGCGACTACCTCGTCCAGTTGCTGAAAATGACCGCCGGCAACGTCACCAACGCGGCCCGCATCGCCAAGCGCAACCGCAGCGACTTCTACACCCTGCTCAACCGCCACCAGATCGATCCGGCCAACTTCAAGGCCTGAATCGTGGCACTCGCTGTTGGTGCTCACCAACACCGCAACATACTGATAATTAAGCATCTTTGTCTTTTCGTGGGGAATCTGTTGGCGTTTGCCAACAAGCCTTCCCGCAACCAGACCGACTTCAACCGGCATCCATCTGAATTCATTGATGAAACTCTCCTGGCATGGCGGTTGCACTACTCCGACCAGACCAACAACCAACGCCATCCCGGCAAGGAGATGCATCATGAACAAGCTGGAATTCGAAGCCATCCGCAGCAACTGGGAAGCGATCCGCCCGAATGCGCGTTTCGCTGCCCGCCTGTTCTACACCAGGCTGTTGTTGATCGATCCCTCGCTGGGGCCGCTGTTCCGGCGCAACCCGGAGGAACAGTCGCAGCGCCTGCTGCGGGCGATCGGGATCGCCGTGTATGGCATCAGCCAGCCGCGCATCTTGCAGCCCCTGTTGCGCATGCTGGGCCGCCATCACGTCGTCCGGCGCATGACCCCCAGCCAATTCGAATCGATCGGCCAGGCCATGCTGTGGACCCTGAGGATCGTCCTCGACGAGGCCTTCGACCGGACCTCGCGGCGCGCCTGGGATAACCTCTACCGCTCGGTCAGCGGCACCCTGCGCGACGCCTCCCGCGAAACCCAGGGCCTGCTACCGACGGAACTGCTGGCGGCGGCCTGAGCGCCGGCGCGACGAGGAGCCAAGCCATGACCCCCGCCACCTGGTGCGTCCGCCCCCTGCCGCTGCCCGAGCCGGCCTTCACCCGCAGCCCGGCCTTCCGCGAAGTGGCCGAAGGCAGCGCCGACATGATTGCCGTGCTCGACGCCGCCGGCCGCCGCCTCTACGCCAATCCGGCCTTCGAGCGGCTGCTGAGCCGCGCCGACTTCATCTCCGGCAGCGACTCCTTCGGCCATGTCCACCCGCGCGATCGCTCCCGCGTGCGCAAGCTGTTCATGCGGGTGCTCACCGACCGGCAGGGCCGCAGCGCCCGCTACCGCATCATCGACCGTCGCGGCACGGTCCGCCATATCGAATCCCGCTCGCACGTGGTCGCCGGCGAGGCGGGCCAGGCGCCGCGGGTGATGGTCATTTCATGGGAGCTGGAACCGGTCGTGCAGCAGGCGGCCAACGACGCCCGGCTGCGCCCCGGCGCCCTGGCCTGAAGCGCATGCAGCGACCCGCCGAAGCGCCGGTCGCGGCGCTGGACGAGCGCTGCTTCCAGGCCATCGCCGAGAGCGCCAGCGACATGATCGCGGTGCTCGATGCCGATGGCCGTCGCCGCTACGTCAACCCGGCCCTGGCCGGGTTGCTCGGCGGCCGCGAGCGGCTGATCGGCAGCGACTCGCTGGCCGATGTGCACCCCGAGGACCGGACTCGCCTGCGCGAATTGCTGCGCCAGGTGGTCGACAGCGGTGAGGGTCGCCGTGCCGAATACCGCGTCATCGACCGGCTGGGCCGCATCCGCTTCCTCGAATCCCAGTCCAACGTGATCGGCGCCGGGCCGGGGCCGCTGCGGGTGGTGGTGGTCTCGCGCGACGTCACCGAACGCAAGCACCTGGAGCGCGAACTCAGCGATCTGAAGCAGCGCTTCATCTCGATGACCAACCACGAACTGCGCACCCCGCTCACCACCATCCGCTCCTCGGTCGAGCTGCTGAGCGGCTACGGACCCCGCTTCAGCGCCAGCGAGCGCCAGGAACTGTTCGACGACATCCGCAGCGCCGTCGGCCACATGACCGGGATGATCGAGCACCTGCTCAAGACCTGCCGCTCCGCTGGCTGACCCGGCCCGGGCGTCCCCAATCGCCAACACCGCAACATCCTGTTTCCAATGAGTTTTTCTGAAAAGCCCGGTGTCATGTTGGCATTCGCCAACAGATTGCCCCGCCCGGGAATCCGGAAGAAGTTTGCAACAAACTGTTTTATATACATTTTCAATACCTGGCACGGCGCCTGCACTGAACAGGGCAAGCCCCGCAAGTGGCGGGGTCACCCTAGAGGAGAAACGCCATGAAATCGAAACTCGCCGCCGCCCTGATCGTTCTGGCCTCGCAACCCGCCCTCGCCGAAGAGCCCTACTGGGACAACCTCGCCAACGGCTTCGACAAGATGATCTACGCGCAACAAGACAATGCCGCCTATTGGAACAACATCCAATCCAGCTTCCGCAACATGATCGAGCACGCACCGTACAACGGCCCCACCGCGGTCACGGTGGCCCTTGGCGAACAAGATCCGGTTGCCGTCCTGATCCATGCCAGGGTGTGGGGCAACGGTCCGACCCCGCCCGTCGCCGGCGCCGATCCGCACCATGAGCTGATCGGCTCCTCGTTCGCCCGCGCGTTCGCACACGAGCCCCACGCCGGCCCGACCGGCGTCACCGTGGCGCGCCAGCTCGATCACCGCGTCGACCGCCTGGTCTTCGCCCTGAGCCAGGACAACAAGGCGCCAGCCATGACGATGGCGGCTGGCGAAAGCGAGAAGGTAGTGAAGTGATGCGTGCGGCAGACGATGGCCGGGGCGACATCGCCCTGGCCTGGTTCCGCGCGGCGGTGGTGTATCTGCTGATCGCGGTCGCGCTCGGCGTCACGATGGGGGCGCGCAGCGACTTTGCAATGCGCTCGGTGCACTCGCACCTGAACCTGCTGGGCTGGGTATCGCTCGCCCTGATGGGCCTGATCTACCAGCAGCTACCGCAGCTTGGCGCCAGGCCTCTGGCCAAATGGCAGTTCCGACTGCACAACTGCGGCCTCGCCGGCATGGCCGCCGGACTGGCGGCAAAGGCCCACGGTCTGTCGTCGGGCGATCAACTGGTCGGCGTCGGATCCATCGTGCTGGCCGTCGCCGTTCTGATCTTCGCGTTGAATATCCTGCCCGCGCGTCTGCCCGGCGACTGATCGGAAAAGTCAGTCTCCCCGAGACGGCGAGTTGCCCAGCAATCGGGCGATCACTTCACGCATCTCGCCCAATTCGAACGGCTTGGTGACGTACGCGTCGGCGCCCTGGGCCAGGCCGGCGCGGCGGGTGTCCCTTTCCGCGCTGGCGGTGAGGAAGCAGAAGGCGACGCGGCGCGTCGCCGGATCGGCGCGCACCTCCTTGAGCACGGCGAAGCCGTCGAGCTCCGGCATCATCAGGTCGCAGATGATCAGGTCCGGCCGCTGCGCGCGCGCCGCCTCGACGCCGGCGCGGCCGTCGGCGGCCTCGAACACCTCGTGCCCCTCCAGGCGCAGGAAGCGCCGCAGGTTGGCACGGATGGCGTCCTCGTCCTCGATGATCAGAATCCTGCTCATGGCCTTCTTTCCAGGGTGACGGTGAAGCGGCTGCCGGCGCCGGGTTTGCTGTCCACCTCGATGCGGCCGCCATGCAGCTCGACCGCCTTCTTGACGATGGCCAGCCCGAGGCCGGTGCCGGAGATGTTGCCGACGTTGCGCGCCCGGTGGAAGGACTCGAACAGCCGCGGCAGGTCGTCGGCGGGAATGCCGATGCCGCGGTCCTCGACCGTGAAGCGCAGGCTCGCCGCGTCGGCCTCCACCGTGAGGGTCACCAACCGGCCCTCGGGCGAATACTTCAGCGCGTTGGAGAGCAGATTGCCGAGGATGTGGCGCATCAGCTTCTCGTCGAGCAGCGCCTCGAGCTCGCCGTCGTCCATGCGGAACTCGATGCGGCCGGCGTGGCCGCGCTCGGCCTGGTCGGCGCGCACGGCCTCTTCGACGAGGCGATCGCAGAATGCCCGCAAGGCAAGCGGCGCCGGCGCGAAGCCGAGCCGGTCGGCCTCGGCCCGGCCGATCGTCAGGACATCGTCCAGCATATTGGTCATCCGCCGCACCGACTGGCCGATGCCGTCGACCAGTTCGGCCTTCTCCCCGGCGGGCAGCCGCTCGCCGTAGTATTTCAGCAATTCCGCCGAGGAGAGGATCGCCGCCAGCGGGGTGCGGAACTCGTGCGACGTCATGGAGACGAAGCGCGACTTGAGCTGGTTGAGCTCCTTCTGCTGTTCCAGGGCGGCGCGGATGTCCTGCTCGGCCTGCTTGCGCGAGGTGATGTCGACCAGCGTCCAGATCGAACCCTCGGCGGGATCGCGCGGCGTCACGCTCTGGCCGAAGATGTGCGCCCAGAACTGCGAACCGTCGCGGCGCACCATCAGCCACTCCGCGGAGAAGGCCTCGCCGCGGCCGAGCACGGCATAGGCTTCCTCGCCGAAGCGCAGCCAGCTCGCCTCGTCGGGAAAGTGCAGGCGGCTCGGCTGGCCGATCAGCTCCTCCTGGCGATAGCCGACCATGTCGGCGAAGGTTCGGTTCACCCACTGGTGGCGGCGATCCTTGGAGTAGATGATGCCGACCAGGGTGCTCTGCAGGATGGCCTCGCGCTCGGAGGAGGTGCGCTGTAGGTCCTCCTCGAGCCGCTTCCGCTGGTCGATGTCGAGCACCGCCCACACCGTGCCCTGGGCCAGGTCGTTCGGATTGACCGCCTTGCCGGAGAGGTGGGCCCAGAACAGGCTGCCGTCGCCTCGGCGCATGCGCAGCTCGGTCTCGTAACCCTTGCCGTCGAGCACCGCCGCCGAGACGGCGGCACCGGTCGCCAGGTAAGACTCGCGCGAGACGTAGTAGGGCTCGAGCGACCGGCCGACGATGCGCTCCATCGGCGCGCCGAACACCCTGCCCATGGCGGAATTGGCCCAGCGCAGCCGCCCCTTCGGATCGAGGAAGGCGATTCCGACGATGGAGCGGTCGAGGATGGTCTCGCGCTCGGCCAGGGTTTGCTTGAGGTTCTCCTCGAGGCGCCGCCGCTCGGTGACGTCGTGGATGAAGGACAGCGTCGCCGGGCGACCTTGCCACCCGACCTGCACCGTGTTGCCCTCGACCCAGATCTGCCGGCCGCGCAGCGTGCGGATGCGGAAGGCCACCAGGGCCTTGCCGCCTTCGGGCTCATGTGCAATATGGTCGGCATGGGCCCGCATCATGTCCCGGTCTTCCTCGCACACGAAGTCGATGAAGCTGCCCTGCGCCAGCAGTTCCGCCTCGCTGCCCTCGATCATCCGGCACAGCGCCTGGTTCACCAGCATCATGCGGTTGCGGTGCAGGACGGCCACCCCGATCGGCGAGCTCTCGATGACGCTGCGGTAGTTGGCCTCCGAGCGGCGCAGCTCGTCCTCGACCCGCTTGCGCTCGGTGATGTCGATCAGGAAGGAGAGCACCGCCGGGCGGCCCTCCCATTCGACATCGACGCCGCTGAACTCGATCCAGACGATGCCGCCGTCGGGGCGCAGCAGGCGGAACACCTCGTGCTGCGGCACCGTCTCGCCGCGCCGGCGCCGCTGGAAGCGCTCGATCAGCACGGGGTGGTCCTCAGGATGGATGAAGCCGAGCAGCGGCTGGCCGGTCAGCGCGGCGGCGCCGCGGCCGGCCAGCTCGGCGATGCGCGGATTGACGAAGCGCAGGATGCCCTCCTGCGAAATGAGGATGCCCTCGCTGGCGTGGTCCACCAGCAGGCGGTAGCGCTCCTCGGAATGGCGCAGCGCGGCTTCGGCCCGCTTGCGCTCCTCGATGTCGGAGACGAAGTACAGGTTCGCCGGGCGGCCGGTCCACTGGCTCATCACGCCGGAGAGCTGCACCCATATCGCCTTGCCGTCCTTCCTCAGCACGCGAAACTCGAAGCGCGGATCGTTCGTCTCCCCGGCAATGCGGCGGCGATAGCGGTCGTCGACCGCCGCGAGATCGTCTGGATAAGTAAAGTCGGAGAAAGAGCGGCCCCGCATCTCCTCCCAGGCATAGCCGGCGACACGCAACGCCGCAGGGTTGAAAAAGACGAAGACCTCGTCCTGCACCACGATGATGCCCTCACTGACGTTGTCCACCACCTCGCGGTAGCGCTGCTCGGAGCCGCGCAGCGCCTCGTCGGCGCGTAGCTGCTCGGTGATGTCGACCACCGACACCAGCGTCGCCGGCCGGCCCTGCCAGACGATGGCCGAGCGGCCGACTCGCACCCAGGCTTCGCGACCGCCGGGCGCCGCCACCCGCAGCGGCCGGTCGAGATCGGTGGTATCGTCGATGCGCACGTAATCGGCGAGCGGCGTGCCGACGATCTCCGGCGGCCGGCGCCCGATCAGCACCGCGGCGGCCTGGTTGGCGTAGCGGATCAACCCCTCCTGGATGATCACCACCCCTTCGGCCAGCGCGTCGATGGCCACCGAACGCCACTCCAGCTGCCAGCGATACTCATAGATGCGCCGCAGCAACCGGTCGACCATGACGTGGCCGACGACGGTGATGCCGCAAGCCGGGACCAGGACGGCATTGAGATGCAGCAGATCGAGCCCCGGCAGCAGGCCGAAGGTGCCGGCCATCAGGCTGGGCGCGGCCAGAACCGCGAGGTTGCCGAGGATGTTGGCGCGCAGCGGCAGGATGAAGCTCATCAACGGCGGCACGATGAACCAGAACAGGAAGCCGGCCACGCCATGCAGGGCGCCGCCCTCCAGCCGCCCGAGGATCAGCAGGAACACCGCCTGCAGCCAGACCAGCATGGCGTAGAAGATGAGCGGCAGCCCGCGCCGCAGGCCGGCACGCAGCGCCAGCGGATAGGCCAGGGTCGAGACGGACAGCACCACCCGCAGCCAGAGCGTCTCCGGCGCATGGCGCGCGTCGATGGCCCAGTCCCACAGCCACAGCGAGAACACCAGCACCGCGCAAGCGCTGGCGATGAACAGGGTCGGCTGGCGGAAATCCTCGTGCTTGAGGCGCTGGAACGCCGCCTCGTCGAGCGCCGCGCGCGGCGTAGCGATGACCAAGCGCTGAAAATCCACCATGCCCATCGTAAGCCCGTATCCGTGCCGTTGGTAGGGGCAAGTATAGCCATTACATTCGAATTGGCGGCCCGCGCAATGGTCTGGGCTATAATGGCTCCGGTTTGCCGTTCTGCCGGTTAGCGCTCGCAAACCTGTCCGGTCGATCCCGACCCCACTATCGCAACCAACGCTCGTGTCCTGAACCGGTACGCCAAAAGCGCAGGCCGAATCAGGAACCGTTATGACTTTCGAAGACCTCGGGCTGCTGCCCGAACTGCTCAAGGCGGTGGCCGAAGCCGGCTACACCGAGCCCACCCCGATCCAGGCCCAGGCCATCCCCGTCGTGCTCGAAGGCAAGGACGTCATGGGCGGCGCCCAGACCGGCACCGGCAAGACCGCCGGCTTCGTCCTGCCGCTCCTGCAGCGCCTGGCCCGCCACGCCAGCACCAGCCCCTCGCCGGCGCGCCACCCGGTGCGCGCGCTGATCCTGACGCCGACGCGCGAACTGGCCATGCAGGTGCACGAGAGCGTGCAGACCTACGGCAAGTACGTGCCGCTGCGCGACCTCGTCGTCTACGGCGGCGTGGACATCAAGCCGCAGACCGAGGCGCTGAGGAAAGGCGTC
>JADLGU010000393.1 GCA_020849155.1 Rhodocyclaceae bacterium
CAGGGTGAGGGGCATGGTGCGTTTCACCCTCGACGGCCGCGAGGTCGAGGCACGCGCGGACGAAAGCATCCTGCAGGCGGCGCAGCGCCACGGCGTCGACATCCCGCACCTCTGTTACAAGGAGGGGCTGAGGGCGGACGGCAACTGCCGCGCCTGCGTGGTGGAGATCGCCGGCGAGCGCACGCTGGCGCCGTCCTGCTGTCGCGCGCCGAAGCCGGGCATGCAGGTGCGGGCGCAGAGCGCGCGCGCCGTGGCGGCGCAGAAGATGGTGCTGGAGTTGCTCGCCTCGGACATGCCTGCAGCAGCCGTGCGCGCCGATTCCGAACTCGACGACTGGGCGCGGCGCATGAACGTCGGCGCGCCGCGCTTTTCGCGCCGGACGCAGCCTGCAGCCGACGCCTCGCACCCGGCCATCGCCGTGCGGCTCGACGCCTGCATCCAGTGCACGCGCTGCCTGCGTGCCTGCCGCGAAGTTCAAGTGAATGACGTCATCGGCTACGCGCGGCGCGGCGCGATCGTCTTCGACTTCGCCGACCCGATGGGCGCGAGTTCCTGCGTCGGCTGCGGCGAGTGCGTCGCCGCCTGTCCGACGGGCGCACTAGCATCCCTCTCCCTTGAGGGAGAGGGCCAGGGAGAGGGTGGAAGGGCGTCGAACCCCCTCTCCCCAGCCCTCTCCCCCGCTGGCGGGGGAGAGGGAGTAAAGCGCATCGACTCCCTCTGCCCCTACTGCGGCGTCGGCTGCCAGCTCACCTACCGCGTGCGCGACAACCGCATCGTCGGCGTCGACGGCCGCGACGGCCCGGCCAACCATGGCCGGCTGTGCGTCAAGGGCCGCTACGGCTACGACTACCCGCACCATCCACAGCGCCTGACGCGGCCGCTGATCCGCAAGTCGGGAACGGTGAAATCGGTCGGCAACACCCTGGCGGATTTCCGCGAGGCGAGCTGGGAGGAGGCGCTGGACTTTGCCGCCGACGGGCTGAAACGCATCCTCGCGCGCGACGGCAAGTACGCGCTGGCGGGCTTCGGCTCGGCCAAGGGTTCGAACGAGGAAGCCTACCTGTTCCAGAAGCTGGTGCGCACCGGCTTCGGCACGAACAACGTCGACCACTGCACGCGCCTGTGCCATGCCTCGAGCGTGGCGGCGCTGCTGGAGGGGCTCGGCTCGGGCGCGGTGTCGAACCCGGTGATGGATGTCGAGCACGCCGACGTGATCGTGGTCATCGGCGCCAACCCGACGGTGAACCATCCGGTGGCGGCGACCTGGATGAAGAATGCCGTGGAGCGCGGGGCGACCCTGATCGTCATGGACCCGCGCGAGACCGAGATCGCGCGCCACGCCAAATATGCCCTGCAGTTCAGGCCGGACAGCGACGTCGCGCTGCTCAACGCCATCGCGAACGTCATCGTCACCGAGGGGCTGACGAACGAGGCCTTCATCGCCGCGCGCACCGAAGGCTTCGCAGCCTTCCGCGAAAACGTTCTGGCCGCCACGCCCGAGGCGATGGCGCCGGTCTGCGGCATCGACGCGGAGACGCTCCGCGCCGTGGCGCGCATTTACGCGACTTCCCCCGCGGCGATGATCTTCTGGGGCATGGGCGTCTCGCAGCACACCCACGGCACCGACAACGTGCGCTGCCTGATCGCGCTGGCGCTGATGACCGGCCAGATCGGCCGCCCCGGCACCGGCCTGCATCCGCTGCGCGGGCAGAACAACGTGCAGGGGGCGTCGGACGCCGGCCTCATTCCGATGATGCTGCCCGACTACGGCCGCGTTAGTGACAATGCGGTGCGCGCGCGCTTCGAGGAACTTTGGTGCGCACCGCTCGACCCGCAGCCGGGCCTCACCGTGGTGGAGATCCTCGACGCCGCCTGCCGCGGCGGGATCAAGGGCATGGTCATCATGGGCGAGAACCCGGCCATGTCCGATCCCGACCTCGCCCATGCGCGCGCCGGGCTGGCCGCGCTCGAGCACCTGGTCGTGCAGGACCTCTTCCTCACCGAGACGGCGGCGCTCGCCGACGTGGTGCTGCCGGCGTCGAGCTTCGCCGAAAAGACCGGCACCTTCACCAACACCGACCGCACGGTGCAGATCGGCCGCGCGGCGATTTCACCGCCGGGCGAGGCGCGCCAGGACCTGTGGATCGTGCAGGAGCTGGCGCGCCGCCTCGGCCTGGATTGGAATTATTCTGGGCCGCAGGAGGTGTTCGAGGAGATGCGCCGCGCCATGCCTTCGATCGCCGGCATCTCCTGGGAGCGTCTCGAACGCCAGAGTGCCGTGACCTATCCGTGCCGCGATGAAGCCGATCCCGGCCAGCCGGTGATCTTCACCGAACGCTTCCCGACGGCAAGCGGGCGCGGCAGGTTCGTGCCGGCGCAATTCAGGCCGGCGGCGGAACTGCCGGATGCGGAATTCCCCTTCGTGCTCATCACCGGCCGCGTGCTCGAGCACTGGCATACCGGTGCCATGACGCGCCGCTCGCAGGTGCTCGACACGCTGGAGCCCGAGGCGCATGTCGACGCCCATCCCGATGACCTGGCGGTGCTCGGCTGCGCGGCGGGAGCCTTCGTCACGCTGGAGACGCGGCGCGGGAAAGTCTCTGCGCGGGCGCGCGCCGACACGGGGCTGGCGCGCGGCACCCTGTTCATGCCCTTCTGCTATGCCGAAGCGGCGGCCAACCTGTTGACCAACCCGGCGCTGGATCCCTACGGAAAAATTCCGGAATTCAAGTACTGCGCCGCCCGGCTCAGCCGCAGCGGGCGTTGACCACCTTCGCGCTGCATGTGACGGTACGTTCCTCCAAAGCGGGAGCGGCCTGCCGCACCACCGCCTGCGGCCAGTCTGCCGGCCGGCGGATCTGCATGATGATCTCGCCCGATTCCTCGCGCAGGGCCCTGAAGCCGAGGCGCTCGGCCAGCCCCAGCATGGGCCGGTTGTCGCGCAGGCTGGAGAGCTGGATGCGCTTCAGGCCGCGTGCCCAGGCCTGCCCCAGGAGGTAGTCGAGCAGGGCGCGGCCGACGCCCTTGTGGCGCAGCTGGTTGGACACCGCGATGCCCAGTTCGGCGCAGGACAGCGATCCCGGCCGGTTCTCCGCGCACATCTCGCTGCCGGGGATGGCGGAGAGCTCGGCCACGCCGACCAGCCGCTCGCCGTAAAAGGCGCCGAAGACGACGCAGCCGTTGTCGAAGCGCATCTGCTCGACGTAGGCATGCACCGTCAGCGGCGTCATGGTGCGGAAGAAGCGCCAGTAGAGGGCGATGTCGTCCAGCTCCTCGAGGAAGAAGCGCTCGACGGCTTCGCGCCCGCCGGCGTCGAGCGTGCGGATCGAGATGGCTTGCGAGTCGGTCATGCCGTTGGCCATGCGCTTGTCAGGGTTATTGCCGGATTTATTGGAGTATGCATCTTGCACTCTAGAACCTTTTGGCTATCCTGAAAAGGCGGCACCCCAACCAGACAGGAGACAACATGAAAACCACGACGTTCGCATTGCTGGGCGGCCTCGCCCTGGCCAGCAGCCAGGCCTTCGCCTTCCACTGTCCGATGGACATGAAGAAGATCGACGAGGCGCTGGCGAAGAATCCCGCGCTCTCCGCCGCGCAGATGGCCGAGGTGAAGAAGCTGCGCGCCGAGGGCGAGACCCTGCACAAGGCCGGCAAGCACCAGGAGTCGGTGGACACCCTGGGCAAGGCCATGAAGCTGCTCGGCATGTAGTGACAAACCGTCATCCCCGCGCAAGCCGGGATGACGAGGTGTTTCAGCGTCCGCGCGAGCCCGAGTGGTGATGGGCCGCGTTGCCGCGCCCCGGATTGCCGCGCTGCGGCGGCTTGCCCTGCCGTTGCGGCATGCCGCCCTTCGGCTGGTTGCCCTGGCGCTGGCCGCCCTTTGATTGACCTGCACGCTGGCCCGACCGCTTGCCGTTCTCGATCGGCTCGGCGCGGATGCTCGGATCGGGCTCGAAGCCGGGCAGCACGATCTTCTCGATCGGCTTCTTCAGCAACTTCTCGATGTCGCGCAGCAGGCCGTGCTCGTCGATGCAGACCAGCGAGACGGCATGGCCGCTCGCCCCGGCGCGGCCGGTGCGGCCGATGCGGTGCACGTAGTCCTCCGGCACGTTGGGCAGTTCGAAGTTCACCACGTGCGGCAGCTGGTCGATGTCCAACCCGCGCGCGGCGATGTCGGTGGCCACCAGCACGTTCAGCTTCAGGCTCTTGAAGTCGGCCAGCGCCCGCGTGCGCGCGCC
>JADLGU010000394.1 GCA_020849155.1 Rhodocyclaceae bacterium
GAAGCAGCTTGGCGGACGCTGAGACCTTCGAGCAGCTCTACAGCGGCCGGCTGTGGAGCCTGCTGTCCTGGCAGCAGCTGACGGACTTCTGGGCGCGCATCGACCGCGGCGCCGGCTGGTATCTCTACGCGGTGGGCGAACCCCCGCCGGCGGCGCCGGCCTCGGCGGAGGAAGTCGATCGCTTCATCGCCGAAACCGACGCGCTGCTGCACAAGGAACACCACCACGACTACTGCGGCATCGTCTACGCCGACGACGCGCAGGCGCCGCGCATGGTGAAGATCTACGACCCGAACAACCTCGGCGTCTCCTGCGGCTTCAGCAAGAATCCGCCGCCGCCCGGCTGGGTGATGAGCCTGGCGCCCCCCGTCGAGCAGCTGCGCGCAGGGCCGCTTCCCGAAAGCCGCCGCCGCTGGTGGCGCGCCCTATTCCAGCAGGCCTGACCCCCAACTCCGCTTGCCGGACCCGTCTGCCGGGTCTAGGATGGCGGCATCAAGACGGCGGCGCGCCGAAGGTTCAGCCGCCTGCGGGCCAAGCTCGCCCGGACACAATGCTGCGGAGGGGGTCGTGAATCTGGGTTCACGAAAGGCGGAGGCGGCGGCATGGCCGGCATGGGGCGGGCCTGCGCTGCCGTTCGCCCTGCTCGCCCTGGCCGGTTTCCCCGCCGGCGCCGCCGATGGGCTTCAGGACAACGCCACCGTGCTGGCGCAATTCGCCCAGGCCTCGGGCGGGGCTGCGCCCCAACTCGTGGCGGGCGAGGACGGCGCCACCAAGATCGAGTGGCATGGCGGCGCCACGGTCGATTTCTATTCGCGCAGCGCCAGCGGGGGACCGACGCTGACGCCGTATTCCGGCGGCCATTACCATCGCATCGGGATGCAGAGCGACCTGCGCGGGACGGCCCCCGAGGGCGACGTCTCCTGGACGCAATTCGCGCTGACCCAGACGGACGATCCTTCGGCCATCCTGCTGGGCAACTCGCAGATCAACACCCTCAGCGCCGGCCGCGCCGGCCGCGGCTACCGCATGGCCTTCGGCGACGTGGCGGTAAATCACTCCTCGCTGGGCGCCAACATGCCGCTGCGAGGGCTGCTGGCGCAGCGCTACTTCGGCCAGACCCTGGTGTCGGCTTCGGCCGGCGTCATTGCCGAGAGCTGGGAAGCGCTGGCCGACCAGGGCCGGCGCCGGATGTTCCTCAAGAACGCCTACGCCCTCAAGGCCGAAACCCCGTTCGGCCAGAACCTCCAGGCCTACGCCACGGTGCAAGGCTACCGCGAGGACGGCGATTCGGTCGGCGCCAACGCCCTGGCGCTGGTGCCTTCATCCGGCAATACGGCCACCGCCGGACTGAACTGGCGCGAAGGGCGGTATTACCTTCAGGCGGAAGGCGGACTCAGCCGCTACGGCGAAAAGGGACTGGAAGGCCACCGCGACCGGGCCCTGATCGTCGACGGCGGCTGGCAGGGCGACAAGCTCGGTTTGCGCCTCGGCCATCACGACCTGGGGCGCTACTACGCCAGCCTCTCGGGACTGGCCGGCGCCGGCATCCGCGAGAGCTATGCCAACGCCAACTGGCAGGCCGCCTCATGGATGAGCCTGACGGGCGACGTGCGCCGCTCCGAAAACCAGATGGCCGCGCCGCCCATGCCGCCGCCCCCGCCGACCATCCCGCCAACACCCATTACGCCCTACACCCCCTTCGTCGGCAAGACCGAAGCCGCCAACCTGCGCGCCCAGTTCTCCTTTGTCGATGTGCCGGGCCTGGGCCTGGGGCTCACTGTCGGCGAATCGCACGGCAAGAGCAGCGGGGGCGGCAGCAACCGCAACGCCAACCAGGGCGCCAGCCTGAGTTACATGCGACCCGCCTGGAACGCCTCCCTCGGCTATCAGAACAGCACGTTGAAGAACAGCATCGCTGCCGGCACCGACAGCCGCAGCGACACCTGGATGGCTTCTTACGGACGCAACTGGAGCGACGCCACCGACGTGGCGCCGGCCTCCTGGATGCTCAACGCCACCGCCTCGGGCAGCTTCCAGCGCCAGCACCTGGAGAACGGGACCACCGCCACCCTCAACACCCTCAACCTGGTGGTGATGGGCGAGCGCAGCGCCTGGGGGCGCCTGTCGGCCATCCTCGGCGGCAGCCGCGGCCACGATGCCACCGGCGGCGAATTGCGGCAGCACTGGTACCAGCTCGATGCCGGGCGGGCGCTGGGCCAGCGCGGCGGCATCCGGCTCTACCTGCGCGGGATGAGCAGCTTCCAGGAGCGCAGCGCCATCGCCTACCGCGACAAGACCGCCGGCGTGCAGCTGAGCTATGCCTTCTGACCTGTCAGCCGCGGCCCGACCGTCGGCGTTAACCGACCAGCCCCACGGAGCGCCCATGAGAAATGCACTTGTCCTTGCCTGCGCCCTGCTGCTCGCCGGGCTGACGGCGGCGCCCGCCGCCGCCCAGGCCCCTGAGGGCGAGCAGAAGCCCCCGGTCGCCGGCTTCGAGGACATGAAGGCGGCTCGCGCCGCCCTCGACGAGATCATCCGCGCCTACGAGACCGGCGACATCGGCCTGATCCAGGCGCGCCTCGACCCGGCCATGATCGGCTACCAGCGCTTCCTCGACGGCATGCGCCGCGACACCGCGAACCTGAAGCAGACCCGCCTGCATCTCTTCGAGGCCAATGTCAGCGCCGGGCCCGATGTCGCCATGATCCAGGCCGCCTGGGAGAAGCGCTTCTTCGGCGTCGCCGACTTCACCCCCGGCCTGTTCACCGGCCGCAGCACCTTTCTGATGCACCGCGCCAAGGACGGCTGGCGGCTGGCAGCGGTGTCGGGCGACAACCCCTTCTCCAGCGAGTCGGGCGTACTGGCGACGCTGACCGTGATGCCGAGCCTCATCCCGGTGGCCAGCCTTGCTCTCTGCCCCGGCACCTTCCCGGGGCTCGGCATCGAGCTGATCGACCCCGACCTGGCTGGCCTGGCCAGCGCAACGATTGAGGTGTTCAGCAACCAGGGCGAGCGCGAAGTCATGACCCTGACGGCGCTGTCGCCGGGGCGTTTCAGGCCGACGAGCTTTCCCGTGCCGCTATGCCGCGAAGCCCTGCCGCCCACCCCGCGCAACGGGGCAATCGAAATCAACTTCCTCGCCGTGCCCGCCACACTGACTTTTCGCTACATCGACGCCAACCCAGGCGCCAACCGGCCGCCGGCGACGCTGATGCGCTCCATCACAGTTCGCTGAAAACCTGAAGGAGGCAGCAATGCTTTTCCTTTCGCCATTACGTCTTGTCGCACCCGGCATCTCGCCGCTCTGCCTCGCCCTGCTGCTGTTCCCCTTTTCGCAGATGGCGGCGGCCCAGGCTTCAAGGATGGCGCCTCCCCCCGCGGTTCTCGACGCTGCGCGTAGCCCTGCGCCTGCTGCCAGCCTGGCGCCGGCCGTCCATGCCATCTCCCCCGCCGCGCTGAGCACCGGCAGCGCCTACGAACTGTTGATCTCCGGCAGCAACCTGAATCCGCGCGCCGTCTTCTCGTTCGGCGAAGGCATCGAAGTCCTCGGCGCGCCCCAGGCGGCCGGCAGCGGGCAGTTGCGGCTCGCGGTGCGGGTGGCGCCGGGCACGATGCCCGGCTTGCGCGCAGTGCGGGTGACGACGGGGAACCTGTCCGGCCAGGGCCCCGCCACGCTGAGCATCGTTGCCGCGCAAGGGCGCAGCGCCGCGGCGGCCGGGGCCGGCATGACGCTGCCGCCTCCGCCCCCCCTTCAACCCCCTTCGCCCGCCAATCAGGCCACGCTGCCGCCCGTCGTCGCCAAGCAGCCGTTCCAGTTGGCGGCGGTGAAACTCGCCTTCGGCAAGATCGTGCCGGACACCACCCAGCCGGCGTGGGGCGACTCGGAAAGGGATTTCGACAAGAACTCGCCGAATGTCAGCCTCATATGGGAGACCGCCAATCCCGGCGCCTACCAGTGGCGCTGGCAGATCGCCGCCAAGCCCTTTCCGGCCGACGCCGGCCTGCAGCCCGCCGGCCTGCTGGGCGACGGCGACGCCTACTACGATCATTTCAAGCTTGATCTGACCGCTTTCATCCCGGCCGGGAGCGAGCCCTCCGGCAAGAAACAGGCGCCCTACAAGAAGAAATCCTCCCCGGCCGCGCCGGGCCAGGCGGTCCTCGACAAGGGAAGCCCGCCCGCCGTCATCGACAGCAGCCAGGCGCTGCCGGCGGTCCCCGTCCCGACCAAGCTGCACATCCGGCTGATCGCGCTGAAGGAAGGCAAGGCGACCGGGGCCGTCTCGAACACGGTCATCGCCCGTCATGTTCCCGTCAAGCCGCTCGATGAGTCGTTCAAGCCGCTCGCCGAGGCATCGAAGAACCAGCAAGACGCCGCAGCGCTGGTGAAGAAAGCCGAGGACAGCTACGACATCAAGATCCTGGCCTTCGAGCGCGCGATCTTCCCCGACCCCAACCGCTGGGGCTGCGTCGTGGTCGTCGCCAACCCCTACAAGCCCCCCCATCCCCTCTCCAGCTATCCGCCCGGAGAACACTGCCCTCCCAAGGATCCCAAGTACCAGCAAAAGAGCTGGGGCGAAAAATACGTGCAGGGCAGCATCGAGGGCTGGGCCTTGGGCTGGGACAAGCTGTCCGGCTACTACAACGGCGCCAAGGCCTGGATTACGAACCAGATCGCCAGCCAGTTCCCCTGCGAGCTGCTGGGCAAGAAACTCGAGAAGGAATGCAAGGGCGCGGTGGAGCAGATGGTCGGCGCCGCCATTTCCGCCGGACTGGCCGCGCTGGGCCTGCCGCCCAGCCTGCCCGACCTCACGGCGCTGAGCGAGGCCGGCAAGGGCAAGATCGCCGACGCCGCGGTGGAATTCACCTGCCAGACCTACGAGAGCAACGGCGGCAGCTGCACGCCGGCGATGCGCCAGCAGTTGAAGAAGTACTACCAGCAGGGACTGGACGAACTGCAGAAGCAGCTCGACGCCCAGATGAGGCATGCGGCCCACGAACCGGCCTGCGGCGATGCGGCCACCGCCGCCGAGCACGGCTTGCTGCCTTTGCCTTGCTTCAGCGACGTTCCCGGCATGGCGGTAAAGCCCGCCGTGGGTTCGGTGTATGAGCCGCCGACCGTCAAGGTGCGCGTCACGCGCAAGAAAGCAGCGCCAGCGAACGTCAAGGGCTGCGACAGCGTGAGCGCCTCGCTGTTCCTGAAGAACACGTTCAAGGGTGGCTATCTCGGCGGCAAGAACCTGCAAGCGGCAAACGTCGCCGGATGGGCCTATCTGCCCGCCGCCTCATCCATTCCCAAGCTGGCGGCGGGCAAATCGGTCGACGTCACGGTGATCCTCGGCAAGATGGCCCCGGTCGACGTGCCCGAAGACCCCGATCCGAAATTCAATTTCGACCACTGGAAAATCCTCTACTGGGGAGGCCAGGGCACTCTGTCGGCAAGCCTGTCGGCTGCGACGGTCGACACCGGCAAACCGAATGGCCTGGCGTCGGGATCCTGCGCCAAGCCGGACAGCTGGCCGATCCAGATACCGCAGTAGGGCGGATGGATGAGCATTGTTCCGCCGATTGTTGCCTGAACTAGGAGGGAATCAATCGTGAAACGTTTTCTCTGCAGCATCTGGAATGGGGTGGGTGTTGTGCCAAGGATGGTGTTGCGTGGCGCGAGTCTGGCAGCATCGGTCATCACGGCACAGGCGTTCCCAATCTCGGCAGCGGCTGCCGAACCCGTGACCATTACTTTCTCCCAAGCTACCCAGGCGCCTATGCAGAAAGGCTGGATCTGGAAAGTCAAAGCGCCGACGGGCAGCCAGATCGTGGTTACGGCCAAGCCGGAATTTTTCAAGCAGTCAAAGGCGATCACTCTGAAATATGGCACCAATCAGGAGGGCAGCGGATGGCATGAGTCGCTCATCGCCCCTGGACCGACCTCGCTGACCTTGAACGCCCAGGGAGTGGCCGCGGCACCGCTCAAGTTCAACATCAGCACCAAATGGTCCGTCGTGGCGTGTTATTCGTGGAAGCCTCCCGGCTCAAGCCAGAAAACGGATAGTTGTTCCGACATGGTTTATTTCGAGGGAGTGGACCCGCAGAAGGAGAACGCGAACAAGGAAATCACTTTCTTCTTCCATCCCCCCTCGAATGCCAGCGCCAAGCTGGCCGGAGCGGTTGCCGTCAAGGCATCGGGCCAGGAGCTCAGGTTGCGCGCCGCCAAGGATGTGCTCATGAGGTCGACGAACAAGAAATTCCGTCTCTACTGGGATAACGGCAGCCCCCTGCCCGAGAATGAAAAACAACCTCCAGGCCATGTCTACTTCGGCACCGATCCGAAATGGGGGGGGACGGCGGCCAAGGTCGACATGCAGGGAAATGACTGGGGCGAAATCGTCGTTCCGCTCGATTTCGGGCCGCACAAGGGCAAGCCGAACTGGACGCTGAAAGCCTGCACCGAAATCGACTGGTCCGGAGAGATCTGCAGCAACACCCGCATAATCGAGTTGGTGCAGCCGCAAGTCGCCAAGATTTCCGACCTGCCCAAGGATCACAAGGTCGACCCCAGTCAGCCCATACCGCCATTGGCGCCGCCGCCGAGCGGTGGTGGAGGCGGCGGAGGCGAAGGCGGCAAAGGAAATCTGATGGCGCCGCCGCCGATGCTGGGCCAGCCTGCAGCGGGCATCCCTGCCCCGACAGCGCCGGCACCCCAGGGGCAGCCACTTACGCCCGCGATGGCGCCGGCCATACCCCCCGCGGCCGGTGTGCCTGGCTGCTCAGCCGTGGCCGGCGTGCCCGGTCAATACGCCTGCAGCACGCGCGAGGCTTATGCGGGCTGCGAGCGGTTGCGCGCTGCCGGCGCTGCCGGCATACGTACCTGCACCGCCGGCAGCGAAGGACGGCGCCGATAACCTCGCCAGCCAGGCGGAATAGTTGACGAAAACCGTCGACTTATAGCCGGCGGCTGGCTACACTGGGCGCATGCCCAACCGCCTCGCCGACGAAACCTCGCCCTACCTGCAGCAACACGCGGAGAACCCCGTCGATTGGCATCCCTGGGGTGAGGAAGCGCTCACCCTGGCGAAGCGGGAGGACAAGCCGATCCTGCTTTCCATCGGCTACTCGGCCTGCCATTGGTGCCATGTCATGGCGCACGAATCCTTCGAGGATGCCGAAGTCGCGGCGCTGATGAACCGGCTGTTCGTGAACATCAAGGTCGACCGCGAGGAACGGCCCGACCTCGACCAGATCTACCAGAGCGCCCAGCAGATGCTCACCGGCCGCGCCGGCGGCTGGCCGCTGACCCTGTTCCTGGCGCCGGACGGCGCGCCCTTCTTCGGCGGCACCTATTTCCCCAAGTCGCCGCGCTACGGCCTGCCGGGATTCGCCGATCTTTGCCAGAAGGTGGCGGAAGCCTGGCGCGACAAGCGCACCGAAATCGACCAGCAGAACACCGAACTCCTCAAGGCGCTGGGCGGCGGCGGCGCGCGTGCACCCGACGGCGAACTGTCGGCGGCGCCGATCCATCTCGCCGTCGAGCGCGCCGCGCAGTCCTTCGATCCCGAACATGGCGGCTTCGGCGGCGCGCCCAAATTCCCGCACCCGGCCGAGCTGGAGCTGCTGCTGCGGCGCCACGCCGCGACCGGCGAGGCGCGCTGCGGCGAGATGGCGTTGTTCACGCTGCGCAAGATGGCCGAGGGCGGCCTCTACGACCAGCTCGGCGGCGGCTTCTGCCGCTACAGCGTGGACGAGCGCTGGGAGATCCCGCACTTCGAGAAGATGCTCTACGACAACGGGCCGCTGCTGCGCCTCTACGCCGACGCCTGGCGGGCGACGGGCGATGCCCTGTTCCTGCGCGTCGCCGAGGAGACCGCCGGCTGGGTCATGCGCGAGATGCAGGCGCCGGAAGGCGGCTATTACTCCTCGCTCGACGCCGATTCCGAGCACGAGGAAGGCAGGTTCTACGTCTGGTCGCCGGAAAAAGTCGGTCTGCGTACCACGGCGGAGGAATACGCGGTCGCCGCCGCCCACTACGGCCTCGACCGGCCGGCCAACTTCGAGGGCGCGCATTGGCATCTGCGGGTCGCCCGGCCGCTGCCGGAAGTCGCCGCCGCATTGGGCAGGCCGCTGCAAGAATGCGAGCGCCTGCTGGCTTCGGCGCGCCTCAAGCTCCTGGCGGCGCGCGGGGAGCGCGTCCGCCCCGGCCGCGACGAGAAGGTCCTCACCGCCTGGAACGCGCTGATGATCGAGGGCATGGCCCATGCCGGCCGCCTCTGCGGCCGGGAGGACTGGCTGGCCTCGGCGCGGCGCGCCTTCGACTTCATCCGCGACACGCTCTGGCGCGAGGGCCGGCTGCTGGCCACCTGCAAGGACGGCCGCGCCCATCTCAACGCCTATCTCGACGACTACGCGTTTCTGCTCAAGGCCGCGCTGGAATTGCTGCAGGCGGAATTCGATCCCGGCGTGCTGGCCTTCGCCCAAGCCCTCGGCGAGGCCCTGCTGGCCCATTTCGAGGATGAGGCCGGCGGCTTCTTCTTCACCAGCCACGACCACGAGGCGCTGATCCACCGCGTCAAGACCGGCCATGACAACGCCACGCCCTCGGGCAGCGGCGTGGCGGCCTACGCCCTGCAGCGCCTGAACCATCTGACCGGCCTGCCGCGCTACCAGGCCGCGGCCGAACGCTGCCTGCGGCTGTACGGCCCCGACGCGCAGCGCCAGCCGGGCGGCTTCGCCACGCTGCTGATGGCGCTGGAGGAAGCCCTCAACCCGCCCGGCATCGTGGTCTTGCGCGGGGAAAAACCGCAACTGACTGACTGGCAAAGGAAATTGTCGGAAGCCTATCGTCCCTGGCTGCTGCCCCTGGCGATCCCAAACTGGCTGCCCGGCCTGCCGGCGGCGCTCGACAAGCCTTCCCGGCCCGGCGTCAACGCCTGGGTCTGCTCGGGCGTTAAATGCCTCGAGCCGATAGACGATTTGTCTTGCCTGGAACGGGTTTGCAAGTCCCCGGAATTGATTTAGAGTATCGGCGCTTTCAACCACGCCTACGAGGAACTGAATAAATGAAACTGCTGAAAACCCTGCTGCTGGCCGCTGCCGGCCTGCTGATCGCCGGCCAGGCTTCCGCCGACGAAGCCCTGGCGAAAGCCAAGAACTGCATGAGCTGCCACGCTCTCGACAAGAAAGTCGTCGGCCCCTCCTACAAGGACGTCGCCAAGAAATACGCCGGCCAGGCCGACGCCGCCGCCAAGCTCGAAGCCAAGGTGAAGAAGGGCGGCTCGGGCGCCTGGGGCACCGTGCCGATGCCGCCGAACCCCGCCGTCTCCGACGCCGACATCAAGAAACTGGTGGCTTGGGTCCTGGCCGCCAAGTAAGCGAAGCCGATTCGCTTGAAAGCCAGCCTCCGGGCTGGCTTTTTTATTGACATCGCCCGGCACGGCCAGCACAATCCCCGCGCATTCGCACACAAAAAGAACCCGCTTTTTTCAGAGGAGACGATCACCATGCGATTCCCCGCCAAGACCCTCAGCCTCACCGTCGCTTCCGCCCTGGCCGTGTTCGGCTGCGGCAAGGAAGCGCCGCCGCCGCCCCCGCCGCCGAAGGCCGAACAGCCGCCCGCGCCGCCGCCCAAGCCCACGCTGACCGTGAAGATCGGCCATTCGGCGCCGCTCACCGGCCCGCAGGCGCACCTGGGCAAGGACAACGAAAACGGCGCCCGCCTGGCCATCGAGGAAGCCAACGCCAGGAAACTCGAAATCGGCGGCGCCATGGTGACCTTCGAGCTGATCGGCGAGGACGACCAGGCCGATCCGAAGCAGGGCACCACCGTGGCGCAGAAGCTGATCGACGCCAAGGTGAACGGCGTCATCGGTCACCTCAACTCCGGCACCACGATTCCCGCCTCCAAGCTGTATTCGGACGCCGGCCTGCCGCAAATCTCGCCCTCGGCGACCAATCCGAAATACACCCAGCAGGGCTTCAAGACCGCCTTCCGGGTGATGGCCAACGACGAGCAGCAGGGCAAGGTGCTCGGCGACTACTCGACGAAACAGCTGGCCGGCAAGAAGATCGCCATCGTCGACGACCGCACCGCCTACGGCCAGGGCGTGGCCGACGAATTCGAGAAGGCCGCCAAGGCCGGCGGCGCGGCCATCGTCGCGCGCGAGTTCACCAACGACAAGGCCACCGACTTCGCCGCCATCCTCACCAAGATCAAGTCGAA
>JADLGU010000395.1 GCA_020849155.1 Rhodocyclaceae bacterium
CCAGCCAGGGCGGAGCAGGCTGGATCGCGGGCACCAGGGTCAGCACGGCGCAGGCCAGCAGCCACAGCTCCTGCGTGCGGGTCAGGGGCGGAGCGGGCTTAGAGGCCATGGAGCGCCAGTGCCTCGATGCACTCCTGAAAATGCTGGGCGCCCTGGCCGAGCACGAGTTGTCTGCCCGGCAGTCGCAGCCCGTAGGCCAGACCCCGGGAATGGGCGTCGATCAGCCAGCGCGTCAGGCGCGACAGCCGCGCTTCGACGTCCAGGCCCGGCGGCAGGGCATTCCAATCGAGCCAGACCTGGACGGCGCTGGCACCGGCGAATTGCTTGGTGAGCAGGATCTGCTCGCGGGCCACGGCTTTCCAGGCAACGTGCCGCGGCGAATCCGCCGGCTGGTGGCTGCGCAGGCCGGAGAAATCCTCGCTGCCGCGCCTGCCGCGCGGGCCGCCGTTCTCGCCGCGGGCGGCGAGGGGCAGGGGTGGAGCCGAGGCTTCCGGTTTCGGATAGACAAGGCAGCGCATGTCCGGCTCGACATAGCTCCAGGCGCGCACCAGGCACAGCGGGTAGCGCGTCTCCAGGGTGACGCGGCCCGGCATAAGCCAGCCGCGCCGGCGGGCAAGCAGAGGCAGGCTGACGAGGGTGGTCGCCTCGGCGGCCAGGTCGCAGGCCAGCGTCTCGCCGCCGTCCAGTTTCAGTTCAAGGGCGAAACGGCCCTGGCCGCGACGGTTGTGCAGCTGCAGGCCGAACCCGGCGTTGTCGCCTGCAAACACCGGCTCGACGCGGCCAGGCGAGATTTCCAGGTGAACCAGGTTGCGGAAGGTATGCAGCAAAGTCACCAGCCCCAACCCGACGAGCAGAAAAATCAGCGCGTAGCCCAGGCTCAGGTTGTAGTTGATGGCGCCGGTCAGCATCAGGACCAGCGATGCCGCGAAGGCCAGGCCGGCCCGCGTCGGCAGGACATACACCCGTCGCTGGCTCAGCCGGATCGGCGCGGCCTCGGGACCATGGAGGCGGAACAGCCAGCGCTTGAACGAAGCGACCGCCTGCATCCGCGGATCAGGGCAAGGGCACCGCGGCAATCAGCTCGGCGGCGATTTCCGCCGAAGAGGCCGTCTGCATTCCGCTGGAAGGGCGCAGGCGATGGCCGGCGATGGCTGGCAGCACCGCCTGGATGTCTTCCGGCAGCACCAGGTCGCGGTGGTCGATCAGGGCCCAGGCGCGGGCGGCACGCAGCAGCGCCAGGGCGGCGCGCGGACTGAGGCCGGCGTCGTAGTTGGGCGAGCAGCGGGTGTGCTCGGCCAGCGCCTGCACGTAGGCGATCAGCGCCTCCGAGGCATGCACCTCCGAGACGGACTGCTGCAGTTCGAGCAGTTCCCCCGGATCCATGCTGGGGCTCAGGCTGGCCATCATGTCGCGCCGGTCGGCGCCGGCCAGCAGCTCGCGTTCGGCGGCCTGGTCCGGATAGCCCATCTCGATGCGCATCAAGAAGCGGTCGAGCTGCGATTCGGGTAGCGGGAAAGTGCCGATCTGGTGCGAGGGGTTCTGGGTGGCGATCACGAAGAAGGGCTCGGGCAGGGGACGGGTCTCGCCCTCGCAGGTCACCTGGTGCTCCTCCATGGCCTCCAGCAGCGCGCTCTGGGATTTCGGCATCGCCCGGTTGATCTCGTCGACCAGGATCACCTGGGCGAAGATCGGGCCAGGGTGGAACTGGAAGCTGCCGCTGTTGCGGTCGTAGATCGACACCCCGATGATGTCCGCTGGCAGCATGTCGGCCGTGCACTGGACGCGGTGGAAGTTCAGCCCGAGCAGCCTGGCCAGAACATGGGCCAAGATGGTCTTGCCGACGCCCGGCAGATCCTCGATCAGCAGGTGGCCGCGGGCCAGCAGGCAGACCAGGGCAAGACGGATCTGGCGTTCCTTGCCCAGCACGATGCGGCCGGCCTGGCGGATGGCTTGATCTATCGGCAAGTTGGACATGACTTGGGCGGAAGGCGCAAACGGAGGATAATGGCAGTCAAGCTTTTGAACATTCTATTGCATTTCCGTTCTGCCAAATCCCCAGAAAAGACCGGGTTAATCATGACCACCGCATTCATCACGCATCGTGACTGCTGGCTGCACGACATGGGGGCGCATCATCCCGAATGCCCGGAGCGCCTGTCCGCCATCAGCGACCGGCTGATCGCCGCCGGACTCGACATGTATCTGTCCTTCTATGACGCGCCGCTGGCCACGCTCGAGCAGATTGCCCGCGTGCATCCGGCCGAGTACGTCCGCGGCATAGGCGACAGCGCACCGGAAAGCGGCATCGTCCACCTCGATCCGGACACCGCCATGAGCCCGGGCACCTGGACCGCGGCGCTGCGCTCCGCCGGCGCCGGCATCCTGGCGACCGACCTGGTGATGGCGGGCGAGGTCGAGAACGCCTTCTGCAGCGTGCGTCCGCCGGGACACCACGCCGAGCGGGCCCGGGCCATGGGTTTCTGTTTCTTCAACAACATCGCCATCGCCGCCGCCCATGCGATCGAGGTGCACGGGCTCGCACGGGTGGCCGTGGCCGACTTCGATGTCCATCACGGCAACGGCACGGAGAACATCTTCGCCAACGATCCGCGGGTGCTGATGGTCAGCACCTTCCAGCATCCGTTCTATCCCTACTGCGGCACCGAAGATCCGGCCCCGAACATGCTCAACGTGCCTATGCCGGCCGGCACCCGCAGCGATGGTTTCCGTCAGGCGGTGACCGATGTCTGGCTGCCGGCGCTGCGGGCCTTCGCGCCCGAAGCGATCTTTATCTCGGCCGGTTTCGACGCCCACTACGAGGACGACATGGCCTCCCTCGGACTGGTCGAAGCCGACTATGCCTGGGTCACCCGCGAACTGAAGGCCGTCGCCGCCGAGTCGGCACAGGGTCGCATCGTCTCCATGCTCGAAGGCGGCTATGCCCTGTCGGCCCTGGCGCGTAGCGTGACGACACATATCAAGGCCCTGGCGGATCTGTGAGCCTCGCCAGAACTATCCGGCGGCAGGACGGTCAACTTTTCCGCTGGGCCGCTCATTTCCCCCTCTGGGCGGCCTCATAAAGTAGAATTCTCTTTTTCGATCTGCGTACGCAAGCAAATGATTCAAGGTGCGATTGTCGCCATCGTCACGCCCATGCGGACCGATGGCAGCCTGGACTACCCGAGGCTCAAGTCCCTGGTGGATTTCCACGTGGCGGAAGGCAGCGACGGGATCGTCATCGTCGGCACCACCGGCGAATCCCCCACGGTGGACGTCGAGGAGCATTGCGAACTGGTTCGGGCCGCCGTGGAGTATGCCGCCGGCCGCATCCCGGTGATCGCCGGCACCGGCGGCAACTCCACCGCCGAAGCCATCGAGCTGACGGCCTACGCCAGGAAGGTGGGCGCGACCGCCTCGTTGAACGTGGTGCCGTATTACAACAAGCCGACCCAGGAAGGCCTCTATCGGCATTTCAAAGCGATTGCCGAAGCCGTCGACCTGCCGATGATCCTCTACAACGTGCCGGGCCGCACGGTCGCCGACATGAGCAACGAGACCGTCCTGCGCCTGGCCCAGGTGCCCGGCATCGCCGGCCTCAAGGACGCCACCGCCAGCATGGAGCGCGCCACCGATCTGATCCTGCGCGCGCCGAAGGACTTCGCGCTCTACAGCGGTGACGATGCCAGCGCCCTGGCCTTCATCCTGATGGGCGGCCATGGCACGATTTCCGTCACGGCCAATGTGGCGCCCGGGCTGATGCACCAGATGTGCGTCGCCGCCCTGGAGGGCAAGGCTATCCAGGCGCGCCAGATCAACGCGCGGCTGTTCGGCCTGCATCGCCACCTGTTCATCGAGGCCAACCCGATCCCCGTGAAGTGGGCGGTAAGCCGGATGAGCCTGATGGAAGGCGGCATCCGGCTGCCCCTGACTCCCTTGTCCGAGCCGCACCAGGACCGCGTGTTGCAAGCCATGCGCGAAGCCGGCGTGGCCGTCTGACCAGCACTGATTCCGAAAGGCGAAGCATGACCCGTAAGTTGCACCAGGCTTTTTTCCTGTGCGTTGCAGCGGCTGTTGTCGCCGGCTGCTCGACCAGCATGATCGAGTCGAAGAAAATCGACTACAAATCGGCCGGCAAGCTGCCGCCGCTCGAGATTCCGCCCGATCTGACCTCGCCGAACCGCGACGAACGCTATGCCGTGCCGGACATCTC
>JADLGU010000396.1 GCA_020849155.1 Rhodocyclaceae bacterium
CTGCCCGGCTCCTGCAAGACCCAGTTCTAAGCTGAGCTGATTCGACAGCGACCCCCGGCGCAGTCCGCCGGGGGTTTTTTATTGGCGCAACTTCCCAACCGATTCCATTGATCCGCCGTTTCGCGCTGTACCTTCTTCTTGCCGGGCTGGCTGCGCTGGCGATGGCGCCGGGGCTGGGCGGCGGCTTCTTCTTCGACGATTACCCCAACCTCGTCGACAATCCGTCGATCCAGATCGCCTCGCTGGACGGCGCCTCGCTCCGGCAGGCCCTGGCCGGCCCGGCGGCCAGCCCCTTCGGCCGGCCGGTGAGCGTGGCCAGTTTCGCCCTGACCCACTATTTCTTCGGCCTCGATCCCTACGCCTTCAAGGCGGTCAACCTCGCCATCCACCTGTTCAGCGGCCTGCTGGTCTTCTGGCTGGCGCGTCAGCTGCTGGGGGCGCTGCCGGCGGGTAATCCGCGCCGCCGGGACGGACTGGCGCTCTGGCTGGCGGCCGTCTGGCTGCTGCATCCGATCCAGCTGCTGGCCGTGCTGCATGCCGTGCAGCGCATGACCAGCCTGTCGGCCCTGTTCCTCTTCGCCGGCCTGCTGCTGCACATCCGCGCCCGGGAACGGAACAGCGTGGCCGGCCTGCTGCTGGCCTGGGGCGTCTGCTGGCCGCTGTCCTTCTTCAGCAAGGAGAGCGGGGCGCTGTTCCCGTTCTTCGTCCTGGCCTGGGAACTGATCGTGCGCCGCGCCGCGCAGGGCGGGCTGGACCGCTACGCCCGCGCGCTCGCCGTCCTGGCGGGACTGACTTTTCTGGCCGGCCTGGCCTATCTGGCGCTGCCGAGCGGCCGCTGGCTGCTGGCCGGCTACGAGTCGCGGCCGTTCACCCTGGCCGAGCGCTTGCTCACCGAGGGCCGGGTGCTGTGGTTCTACCTGGGCCTGATCGCCTTGCCGCGGCTGGAGGCGCTCGGCCTGCAGCACGACGACATCGCGCTGTCCACCGGCCTGACCGAGCCGTGGACAACCCTGCCGGCCCTGCTGGGCCTGGCCGGCCTGGCCTGGCTGGCCTGGCGCCTGCGCGCCCGCGCGCCGCTGGTCGCCTTCGGCATTGCCTGGTTTTTCATCGGGCATGCCCTGGAATCGACCCTGCTGCCGCTGGAGATCGCCCACGAGCACCGCAACTACGTGCCGTTGTTCGGTGTGCTGATCGCGGCGGCGGCGCTGCTGGGGCGCGCCCTCGCGGCGGCGGGCAGCCGGAGAACGCTCGGCCTGGCGCTGGCGGGCCTGGCGCTGTTGTATCTGCCCTTCGTCACCGCCCTGCGCGCGCACCAGTTCGGCGAGGCGGTGCGGCGTACCCAGATCGAAGCCCAGCACCACCGCGGCTCGGCGCGGGCGCAGTTCGACGCCGGGCGGGCCCTGGCGCTGCTGCCCGACGCCTCCCTGCGCGATTCGCCGGCGCGCTCCTTCGCCCGGGCGCACCTGCAGCGCGCCGGGGAACTCGATGCCAACTTCAAGACCAGCTGGCTGTTGCTGATCCATCTCGACTGCCGGGCCGGCCTGGGCGGCGACCCGGCGCTGGTCGCGGAATTGGCGAAGCGCTTGCTGGAGACGCCGTTCGGGCCGGGCGATGTCACGACCCTGTACGCCTTGAAGGAGATGGCGATCGAAGGGTCCCTCTGCCTGGCGCGGCCGGAAGTGGAGCGGCTGTTCGCCGCGGCGCAGGCCAATCCGCGCCTCGGCGCCCATCCGCGCATGCTGATGCATTCCTGGCTGGCGGACTATTTGGCATTGAAGGCGCGCGACTTGCCGGCGGCGACCGCCGAGCTCGAGCGGGCGCTCGCCATCTCGCCGCTGAACCCCAGCAACCGTCTCAAGCGCGCGCAGCTGGATTTCCTGCAGGGGCGCTACAAGGAAGCGGCCGGACGGCTGGACGGGCTGGACGAGGCGGCGCTCGCCGGCACCGAAAGAAAGACCCAGGCGCAGCTGCGGGCCTGCCTCGCCTCGGACAACCCGGCCAAGGGATGCGGCGGGATCTGAGCCGCCCGCCTCCGGAAAAAAGTCGGTCTCCGCAGCACGGCGAGAGACCGCGCGGCGGATTGACGCCATTGCCGCATGGCATGACATAATCGGGTGGTCGTCACGTTCTACCTGCAATTCTGAAGAGCCTTCCCGGCGGCCATGCCCACGGGATGCCGAGCCGGAGGGAAGCCATGAATCTCAGCGTGATCCTGCCCGCCCGCAACGAGGCCGCCGCGATCGGCCCGCTGCTGGCGGAGATTTCGCTGCGCCTGCCCGAGGCCGAGGTGATCGTGGTCGACGACGGCTCAAGCGACGACACGGCGGCGATCGCCGCCCGCCACGGGGCGCGGGTCATCTCCCATCCCTACCCGAAGGGCAACGGCGCGACGGTGAAGACCGGCGCCCGCGCCGCCAGCGGCGAGCTGCTGGTGTTCATGGACGCCGACGGCCAGCACCGGCCCGAGGACATCCCGCGCCTGCTGGCGAAGCTGGAGGAGGGCTACGACATGGCGGTCGGGGCGCGCGGCATGCGGGACCACGCCGGCGCCCACCGCGGCTTCGCCAACGCCGTCTTCAACCGCTTCGCCAGCTGGATGGTGAACCACCGCATCGAGGATCTGACTTCCGGCTTCCGCGCCGTGCGCGCCGAGCGCTTCCGCCGCTTC
>JADLGU010000397.1 GCA_020849155.1 Rhodocyclaceae bacterium
GCGCGCCGTCTCCTTGGTGTAGCGGCCGATGGCGTAATCGACCTTCTCCGGCGCGTAGCGCAGGAAGTGGTGGGTCTGGCCGAACATCGGGCCGACGCCGCCCATCTGGAACATCAGCCACTGCAGCGCCTCGTACTTGCCGCGTGCCGAGCCCGGCAGGAAGCGCCCGCACTTGCCGGCCAGATAGACCAGGATGGCGCCCGACTCCATCATGGCGATCGGCTTGCCGTCCGGCCCCAGCGGGTCGACGATGGCCGGAATCTTGCCGTTCGGGTTGATGGCCAGGTAGGCCGGGGCGAACTGCTCGCCCTGGGTGATGTCGATCTTGTGCACCCGGTAGGGCAGGCCGCATTCCTCGAGCATGATGGAGACCTTGCGGCCGTTGGGGGTGCCCCAGGTGTACAGCTCGATCATCGCGTATCCTCCCGTCCATGTTGAAGTGGCTGCTGGCCCTGCTGATCACGGTGTTCGTTGCCGGCGTCTTCCTGCCGCGGCTGGCCGCCCGCCTGGGCCTGCGCCGGCTGCCCGGCGACGTCCGCTTCAGGTTTCGCGGCCGCCTCTACCATTTTCCCTTCGCCAGCGCCCTGCTGCTCTCCCTGCTGGCGACGCTGCTGCTGCGCCTGCTGTAGCGCCGGCTCGAATTCGATCCAGCCCTGCGGGGTCCACTGGAACAGCTTGCGCGACACCGGCCGGCCCTGGTGGCGCTCCACGGTCTCGACGGTCTCCTGCAGCTGCTCGAGCTTTTCCGGCTCGAGCGTCGCCGTGAACACCACCACGTCGCGGGTCGGCATGCCGAGGATCAGGACTTCGCCCAGCGTCAGCGTCAGCTCGGCCCAGCGCCAGTGCAGCAGCACCCGGCTGGCGGCGTAGCCGTCCTCGGTCTCGATCACCGACAGCCAGGGCAGCTTGCCGACCGGCTTGACGGCGATCTCGCCGTGGGCCCGATCGAGGTTGGCCAGGGCGCGCTGGTGCAGCCGCTCGTAATCCATGCCCCAGCCCTTCATCATGCCGTGGGAGACCAGCTGCGCCCCATCCTGGAATTCCAGCGCGTACATCACCTGCACGTCGGTGGAGAAAGCGCGCACCACCAGGGCGTTGTCCTCGAACCAGTTCTCCGGGTTGTCCTGCTGGCGGCCGAGGCGCGCCAGCTGCACGGCGAGGCGCTTCCTGGCCTGGTCGAGGTAGCGCTTGCCGATCAGCACCGGCCGCAGGGCGGCCAGCTCCTCTGCGGCGCCGCGGCTCGCCGCGGCCGGCGCCGGCGGGGCGGCCGGCGGCGGGACAGGCGCCTCCTCGGCGCGCAGCGGCAGGGTCAAGAACATCAGGCAGGCCAGGATCGATCGGCGCATGAAAAGTCAGTCTCCGTAGGACGGCAAGGCGTGGCGCACCGCGGCCACCCGCGCCTCGTGGATGCGTTGCGGGATCTGCGCCGGATCGGCGCAGGCGGCGGCGATGGCGCCGGCGTCCACCGCCTGCATGGCGGCCAGCGCCCGCCGCAGGATCTCGCCGGCCGGCCAGGGACGGTCTTCCCAGCCGGGCCGGCCGCGGAAGTCGCATTCGCAGGCCTCCAGCAGCTGGCCGAAGCGCTCGGGCCGGCGCAAGGCGTCGGCCCGCTCCAGCAGCTTGACCGTCGTGGCCGGCCGCAGCCGGGCGGCATCGTGCACCAGGCCGTGCTCGCGCGCCGCCAGCACCGCCAGCTCGCGGCAGTCGGCCGGCGCCCGCAGGCGCTCGCAGGCGGCCTCGGCCAGCGCCGCGCCGGCGGCCTCGTGGCCGTGGTGCTGCGGCCATTCGCCCGGCGGCGTGGCGCCCTTGCCCAGGTCGTGCAGCAGCGCGGCAAGCCGCACCGGCAGCGGGTAACGGCGCGCCGCCGCCTGGTCGATGACGCGCAGGACATGGGCGCCGGTGTCGACTTCCGGGTGGTGCTCGGCCGGCTGCGGCACGCCGAACAGGCCATCGAGCTCGGGCAGGATGCGCGCCAGCGCGCCGCATTCGTGCAGCAGCGCGAGCATGCGCGAAGGGCGCGCCTCCATCAGGCCGCGCGAGAATTCCTGCCAGACGCGCTCCGCCACCAGGTGGTCGACCTCGCCGTTGTCGGCCATCAGGCGCATCAGGGCGAGGGTTTCTTCCGCCACCTTGAAATCGGCGAAGCGGGCGGCGAAGCGCGCCACCCGCAGCACCCGCACCGGATCCTCGGCGAAGGCCGGGCCGACGTGGCGCAGCAGGCGCGCGGCCAGATCGGCCTGCCCGCCGTAGGGATCGACCAGCGCGCCCGACTCGTCCTCGGCGATGGCGTTGATGGTGAGGTCGCGCCGCGCCAGGTCGTCTTCCAGCGTCACCTGCGGCGCGGCATGGAAGACGAAGCCCTTGTAGCCGGGCGCGGTCTTGCGCTCGGTGCGGGCCAGGGCGTATTCCTCGTGCGTCTCGGGATGCAGGAACACCGGGAAGTCGCGGCCCACCGGCTTGAAGCCGCGCGCCAGCATCTGCTCCGGCGTGGCGCCGACCACCACGTGGTCGCGGTCCTGCACCGGCAGTCCGAGCAGGCGGTCGCGCACCGCGCCGCCGACGATGTAGGTTTTCATCGGCTCAACGATGGGCTTTCACGCGCCGCCCGTAATTGGCCAGGCGCTGCGTGCCATTGCCGAGATACGCCGGCGCCACCGCTTCGAGCGCGGTCGGCCGCAGGCCGAAGGGCAGCGGCTCGCCGCCGGGGCAGACGCTGTCGACGTCCATCGAGTCGAGGTTGTCCACCGACATGGGCGGATTGGGCAGCAGCTCCAGCAGCCCCGCCTGCAGGCGGGCCAGCGCCTCGGGCAGTTCGATCACCGGGCGCCGGTGGCCACTCAGCTCCCCGGCATAGCGCACCAGCTCGGCCAGGGTGTAGACGCGCGGGCCGCAGCAGCAATAGGCCTGGCCGACGGCGTCGCGCCGCGCCAGGCTGGCGACGATGGCCTGGGCCACGTCGCCGACATACACCGGCTGGAAGCGCGCCCCGGCGCGGCCGAGCGGCATCACCGGGGCGAAACGCTGCAGGCGGGCGAAAAGGTTGAGGAAGCTGTCCTCCGGGCCGAACACCACCGAGGGGCGGATGATCGTCAGGTCGAGCGCCGCACCGGCGGCGCGCAGCTCGGCCTCGCCCTGGCCTTTCGAGCGCAGGTACTGGCTGGGGCCGTTCACGTCGGCATTCAGGGCCGAGACCTGGACCAGGCGGCGCACCCCGGCGGCGCGGCAGGCGGCGGCCAGATTCCTTGGCAGGGCGACATGGGCCTGGGCGAAATCGGGGCCGTAGGGCAAGCCGTGGCGGCTGTGCAGGATGCCCACCAGGTTGATCACGGCGTCCTGGCCGGCGACCAGCCGCGCCAGGGAAGCCTGGTCGTGCACGCTGGCCTCGGCCACCTCCACCGTCGGCAGCACCAGCAGGTGGCGGGCCCGCTCGCGGTGGCGGGTGGGCACGGTCAGGCGGTGGCCCCGGGCCGCCAGCTGCTGGGCGACCTGGCTGCCCAGGAAACCGGTGCCGCCGAGCAGGAGGATGTTCTGCGCCGTCATGGTGCCCCTCGATGAGCCGTCTTCATGGGCGGATTTTAATCTCAAGTCCGGCCGGAGACGGGCGTTATATCAGTCTGCAGCCTGCTTGCAGGCCGGCCCTTCGACGAATGATGCGAAACCCCGCGTACTTGCCCCGCAACATCGGCAAATTCGAGATCCTCCGCCTGCTCGGCACCGGGGCGCAGAGCGTCGTCTATCTGGCCCGCGACGCCCAGCTGGAGCGCGAGGTGGCGATCAAGTCGCTGCACCTGAAGGGCCGCGACGAGGCGCGCCAGCGCGCCCTCATGGACGAGGCGCGCACGGTGAGCCGGCTGCGCCACCCCAACATCGTGCCGATCTTCGAGGCCGGCGAGCACGACGGCGATCCCTACCTGGTGTTCGAGTACGTCGAGGGCGACACCCTGGCCGGGCTGCTGCGCGCCCAGGGCGGCCTGCCGCCGCCGCGCGCGGTCGGCGTCATGCTGCAGATCCTCGACGCCGTCGACCACGCCCACCGCCACGGCATCATCCACCGCGACCTGAAGCCCTCCAACATCCTGATGAACGCCGAGGGCGTGCCGCGGGTCATGGACTTCGGCATAGCCGTGCGCATCGAGCAGGGCGCCGAGGCGGAGGCCAGCGAAGGCATCGCCGGGACGCCGGCCTATCTGGCGCCGGAATGCATCGTCGCCGGCCAGGCCAGCGTCCAGTCGGACATCTTCTCCGCCGGCCTGGTCCTCTGCGAGATGATCACCGGCCGGCCGGTGGTGAGCGGCAAGAACGTGCTGGCCGTGCTGCACCGCATGTCCTCGGCGCCGATCCAGCTGCCGCCGGAGGCCGCCGGCCTGATCGACGAGCGGCTCGGCGACATCATCCTGCGCGCCACGGCGATGGACTGCGCGGCGCGCTACCCCGACATCGCCGCCCTGCGCGCCGCCCTCAAGGCCTGGCTGGCGCCGCCGGAAGCGGCCGCGCCGGCGCGGCCGGCCGCGGGCGGCAAGCAGTCGACGCTCGACTTCCTGCTGCGCCGGATGCGCCACAAGAGCGACTTCCCGGCGCTCTCGGAAGCCATCTCCGGCATCAACCGGCTGGCCGCCTCGGAGCAGGAGAGCGTGGCC
>JADLGU010000398.1 GCA_020849155.1 Rhodocyclaceae bacterium
CACCTTGCCTTCGCGGCTGAGGATCGTGATGTCTAGGAAATCCGACCCCGAGTGGCTCTTCGGCGAGAAGCGGATGAACAGGCCGCCGGCGTCGTAATCGCGGATCGACTCCAGGGCCTCGCGCAGCTTCTTGCGCGTCGGGTTGGGGCCGGCGCGCTTGAGCCCTTCCGCCAGCACCTTGCCGGCGATGTAGCCTTCGAGCAGGGTGTGGTTGAGCTCGAGGCCCTTCGGCGCGAACTTCTTCAGATCGTCCTGCAGGTCGCGGGCCACCGCCAGGGCCCGGCTGGCCGGATCCGGCACCACCTGGACGATGCTCAGGCCGTGCGCCACTTCCTTGCCGATGCGCTTGACCACCTGCGGCCCGTCGGTGACCGACAGCGCCAGCAGCTGGGCGTCGTTGCCGGCGGCGCGCGATTGCTTGACGAATTCGGCGCTGGCGGCGGTGTTGGAGACCATGACCACGGCCTGGGGCCTGGCGGCGATGATGGCCTTGACGGCGCCCTCGACCTTGGTGGTGTTCTTCTCGTAAGGCGCCTTGGCGACCAGCTCCAGCTTGTGGGCCGCCAGCGATTTCTCGGCGCCGGCCAGGCCGTCCTGCCCGAAGGGATCGTCCTGGTACAGGATCGCCACCCGCCGGATGCCGGTGGTGGCGAGTTGCTGGACGATCTTCTCGGCTTCGGCGGCGTAGCTGGCGCGGGTGTGGAACAGCTGCGGCACTACCGGCGAGACCAGCGATTGGGCGCCCGAGCGGATGCCCACCACCGGGATGTCGGCCTCTTCGAGGATGCGTTCCTTGACCAGGGCCTCGACATTGCCGGTGCCGACCAGGCCGACCAGGGCCAGCGGGCCGGCTTCGCGGATCAGTTCGCGGGTCAGCTTGACGGTTTCCGGGACCTTGTAGCCGTCGTCGCGGGTGACCAGGCGGATCTTGGCGCCATGGATGCCGCCGGCGGCATTGATCCGGTCGAAATACAACTGCGCGCCGGCGCCGACGTGGCTGCCGGTCGGCGCCAGCGGACCGGAATAGGGGGCGACCTGGCCGATGACGACCAGGGCCGCCGAAGCGAGGGACGGCAGAGCGGCGAGGGTGAGCCAGAGCGCGGCCAGGGCCAGCCGCCGGAAAGAAGTGCAGGTCATGAAGTCCTCCTTGGTGTGGTCTGCGCCGGCCCGTCGCTCTTGTGGAGCGCGGGTCTCTATTGGCGGTAGGTGTAGCGTAATCGGATCGTCCCGCCAGATCGATACGTGATTTCCGAATGTCGGAAAGCCACAATTGACGGGCTGCCCGTGAAAGACGGCAGGCGCGCCTAAAGCAATCGCCCGGCCGGCCGTTATATTCGGCAGCACGAAGACGTGGAGCGGATCATGTTCTGGACAAATCAGGCAAGTGAAAACAAGACGTTGCGCTCGGAGATCGGCAATCTGCAGGAGGCCCTGCGGGGCCGTGAGGCGGAACTGGCGCAGGCGCGGTCGGAACGCGACGACCTGGCGCGCGAGCGCGAGCAGCTGCGCCGCAGGGCCGGCAGTCTGGAGAGCCTGTTCGACCGGCTCAAGCTCTACTCGGAGTCGGCCATGCGGGTGCAGGGTTCGCTCGCCACCCTGGCCGGGACCATGAAGGACGAGCGCGAGCAGTCGCTCAAGGCCACCTCCTCCCTGGACGCCAACCTGCATGCGGTGGAGCGGATTTCCTCGAACCTGGTCGACATGGCGGAGCGCACCAACGCCACCGCCGTCAAGGTCGACCATCTCAACGCCCGCTCGGGACAGATCGGCGGCATCGTCCAGCTGATCAAGGAGATCGCCGACCAGACCAACCTGCTGGCGCTGAACGCCGCGATCGAAGCGGCGCGGGCCGGCGAACAGGGCCGCGGCTTCGCGGTGGTGGCCGACGAGGTGCGCAAGCTGGCCGAGCGCACCACCCATGCCACCAGCGAGATATCCAACCTGGTCGGCACCATCCAGCAGGAGACCCGCGAGGTCAAGGCCATGATGGAGCTGTCGCCGCAGCAGGCCACCGAATACGCCCAGGACGGCCAGGAAGCGACCCGCAACATGCACAGCCTGATGGCGCTCACCGGCCAGATGAGCGGCACCATCGCCGCGGTGGCCCTGCGCAGCTTCGTCGAGACCGCCAAGTTCGACCACCTGGTCTACAAGTTCGAGATCTACAAGGTCTTCCTCGGCGTGTCGGAGAAGAAGGTCGAAGACTTCGCCAGCCACACCGCCTGCCGGCTCGGCAAGTGGTACTACGAGGGCGACGGCCGGCACAGCTTCTCGCACCTGCCCGGCTACCGTGAAATCGAGCCGGCCCATATCGAGGTGCACAAGAACGCCGTGGCGGCGGTGCGCTGCTACTTCGAGGGCGAGATGGACAAGGCCCTGGAGGCCACCCTGGCCATGGAGAAAGCCAGCTTCACGGTGTTGGAGGAACTCGAGCGCATGGCGGTGGCCGGCCGCAGCGATGTCAGCCTGCTGAATGCCGCGTGAACCTCAGGCGCCGTCCAGGCGCTTCAGTTCGTAGAGCTTTTCCAGCGCCTCGCGCGGGCTCAGTTCGTCCGGATCGAGCGCGCGCAGCGCGTCGAGCGCCGGGTGCGGCTCGGCTTCGACCGGTTCCGGCGCGGCGGCGAAGAGGTCACCCTGCGGCCCCGTGTCGATTTCCCGATTCTCCAGTTGGCGCAGGCGGCGCTTGGCGTCGCGGATGACGCTGGCGGGGATGCCGGCCAGCGCCGCCACCTGGATGCCGTAGCTCTGGCTCGCCGGGCCTTCCTCCACCGCATGCAAAAAGACGATGCTGTGGCCATGCTCGACGGCGTCGAGGTGCACGTTGGCGCACTCGGCGTAGTCCTCGGCGAGGCGCGTCAGTTCGAAGTAGTGGGTGGAGAAGAGGGCGTAGCCGCGGTTCTTCTCCAGCAGGTGGC
>JADLGU010000399.1 GCA_020849155.1 Rhodocyclaceae bacterium
ACAACTTCGAGCACAGCAACGTCGACTTCCTGCTGCACGCCTTCGGTGCGCACGAGGGCAACGCGCAGCACCTGATGGCGCAGCAGCTGGCGCTGCCCGCCTATGAGCAGGTCCTCAAGGCAGCCCACACCTTCAACCTGCTCGATGCGCGCGGCGCCATTTCCGTCACCGAGCGCGCCGCCTACATCGGCCGCATCCGCAACCTGGCGCGCAGCGTGGCGCAGAGCTACGTCGACAGCCGCGCCCGCCTTGGCTTCCCGATGGCGCCGAAAGCCTGGGCCGACGAAGTGACCGCCGCGCTGGCGAAGAGGGCGGACTGAGATGGCGACGAAGAACCTGCTGGTCGAACTGTTCGTCGAGGAACTGCCGCCGAAGGCGCTGAAGAAACTCGGCGAATCCTTCGCCGCCGCGCTGGCGGCGAGCCTCAAGACGCATGGCCTGCTCGACGCGGGCGCGGGGGTAACGCCCTATGCCTCGCCGCGCCGCCTGGCGGCATACGTCATGGCGGTCTCCGCCAAGGCGGCCGACAAAGCTGTGCAGCAGAAGCTGATGCCGGTCTCGGTGGCGCTCGATGCCGCCGGCAAGGCCACGCCGGCGTTGCTGAAGAAGCTCGCCGCGCTGGGCGCGGATGCATCGGTCGTGCCGCAACTCAAGCGGACCATGGACGGCAAGGCCGAGGCGCTGTTCCTCGACACAGTGGTGCCAGGCGCGACGCTGGCCGAAGGCCTGCAGGCGGCGCTGGAAGCCGCGCTCGCCGGACTGCCGATTCCCAAGGTGATGAGCTACCAGCTCGCCGATGGCTGGAGCAGCGTGAACTTCGTCCGCCCCGCGCACAAGCTTGTCGCGCTGCACGGCGCCGAGGTGGTGCCGGTCAGCGTGCTCGGCCTTGCCGCCGGCCGCGAGACGCAGGGCCACCGCTTCGAAGCTGCGAACCCGATCTTCTCGATCCGCGACGCCGACACCTACGCGCAGCAGATGGAAACGGAAGGCGCGGTGATTGCCGGCTTCGCTGAGCGCCGCACCGAGATCGAGAAACAACTCAATGCTGCCGCCGCGAAGGAGAACCTGCAGCCGATCGAGGACGAGGCGCTGCTCGATGAAGTGACGGCGCTGGTCGAGCGGCCGAACGTGCTTACCTGCCAGTTCGAGCAGGAATTCCTCGACGTGCCGCAGGAATGCCTGATCCTCACCATGAAGGCCAACCAGAAGTACTTTCCGCTGCTCGACGCCGCCGGCAGGCTGACCAACAAGTTCCTCGTCGTCAGCAATATCCGGCCGGACGATCCCTCGGCGGTGATCGGCGGCAACGAGCGCGTGGTGCGCCCGCGGCTGGCCGACGCCAAGTTCTTCTTCGATCAGGACCGGAAGAAGTCGCTGGCCGACCGCATCCCCGGGCTGGCGAAAGTCGTCTACCACAACAAGCTCGACACCCAGGGCGCGCGCGCGCAGCGCGTGGCGGCCATCGCTAGCGCCATCGGCATGGCGCTCGGTGGCGAGGTGCTGGCCCAGCAGGCCGACCAGGCGGCACTCCTGTCGAAGGCGGATTTGCTTACCGACATGGTCGGCGAGTTCCCGGAATTGCAGGGCGTCATGGGTCGCTACTACGCCTTGCACGATGGCTTGCCCACCGAGATTGCCGACGCCATCGAGGACCACTACAAGCCGCGCTTCGCCGGCGACGAACTGCCGCGCAACCAAGTCGGCATTTGCGTGGCGCTGGCCGACAAGTTGGAGACGCTTGCCGGCATGTTCGGCATCGGCCAGCTGCCCACCGGCGACAAGGATCCTTTCGCCCTGCGCCGCCATGCGCTGGGCGTGATCCGCATGCTGGTCGAGAAAGGCATCTCGCTCGGACTCGACCGCCTTGTCAATGCGGCCTTCGAGGCGTTCCCGAAGGGCATGCTGGGAGACGCGCACGCCGATCTGGAGACATTTGTCTTCGAACGTTTTGCGGGACTGCTGCGTGAAGAGGACTATACGGCGCAGGAAGTCGACGCGGTGTTGTGCCTGCGCCCGGTGAGACTGGATCTGGTGCCGAAGCAGCTCGCCGCCGTGCGCGCCTTCGCCGCGCTGCCCGAAGCGGCCAGCCTCGCCGCCGCCAACAAGCGCGTCGGCAACATCCTGAAAAAAGTCGGTGTCCCTGTGACGGCGAAAGTCGACGCGGCGCTGCTGCGGGAGGCGGCGGAGGTCGCCCTCCACGCCGCGCTGGCCGAGGTCAGGCCGCAGGCCGACGCCGCCTTCGAGCGGGGCGACTACGCCGCCTCGCTGCAATCCCTGGCGGCGCTGAGGGGGCCGGTGGACGCTTTCTTCGACGGTGTGATGGTGAATGCCGAGGACGCTGCCTTGAGAACCAACCGCCTCGGCCTGCTCGCCACGCTGCATGCCGCCATGAACCGCGTCGCCGACCTGTCCCGCCTAAGCGCATGAAACTCGTCATCCTCGACCGCGACGGCGTCATCAACCACGACAGCGACCAGTTCATCAAGTCGCCCGAGGAGTGGCGGCCGATACCGGGCAGCCTGGAGGCGATCGCCCGGCTGGCGCAGTGGGGCTACCGCGTAGTGGTGGCGACCAACCAGTCGGGCATCGGCCGCGGCCTGTTCGACATGGACGCGCTCAATGCCATCCACGACAAGATGATCAAGGCGGTGGCGCTGGCCGGCGGACGCATCGATTCGATCTTCTTCTGCCCGCACGCGGCGGACTCGACCTGCGAGTGCCGCAAGCCGCGTCCCGGCATGCTGCGCGAGGTCGCGCAGCGCTACAGCGCCGACCTCACGGGCGTGCCGGCGGTCGGCGACAGCCTGCGCGATCTGCAGGCCGCCGCCGCCGTCGGCGCCCAGCCGATATTGGTGCTGACCGGCAAGGGAGCGAAGACCCGCGAGCATTCCGACCTGCCGCGCGACACCCTGGTGTTTCCCGATCTGGCCGCCGCCGCGGCGCATCTGGCGGCATGAGCATGAAGTCGCCCAGGCCGACGCTGCCGATCATGCTGCGTTCGGCGCTCTTCATGCTGATCCTGGTGGCGTTCACCATCCCCTACGCCCTGGGCGTCATGCTCTGCTTCCCGCTGCCGCACCGCTGGCGCCGACGCTCGGTGGTGCCCTGGGTGGTCACGGCGACCTGGTTGATCAAGCACCTGCTCGGCATCGACTACCGTGTGCTCGGCCGCGAGAACATCCCCGACCGCCCTGCGGTGATCCTGGCCAAGCACCAGTCGGCCTGGGAGACCATCGTGCTGCAGATGATCTTTCCGTGGACGCTGTTTGTCTGGAAGAAGGAATTGAAGATGCTGCCCTTCTTCGGCTGGGCGCTGGCGGCGACGCCGATGATCTCGGTGGATCGGACCGGCGGCAAGGAATCGCTGCGCCAGCTGGTGGAACAGGGCCGGCTGCGCCTCGGCCAGGGTTACTGGGTGATCATTTTCCCGGAAGGCACGCGCACGCCGGTCGGGACTCACCGCCGCTACAAGATCGGCGGCGCCCACCTGGCCGTCGAGACCGGCGCGCCGGTGGTGCCGGTGGCGCTCAACTCGGGCGAGTTCTGGAGCCGACAGGCCTTCATCAAGTATCCCGGCACCGTGACGGTCAGTGTCGGGCCGGCGATTGACCCGGCCGGGCTCGCGGCGGAAGATGTGAACACCCGCGCCGAAGCCTGGATGGAAGCCGAAATGCGCCGCATCTGCCCGCACCGCTACCCCGACAATGCCGCCCGACCCGCAGCTTGATCTGCCGCTCGGCCGGCAGTTGGCGGCGCCGCGCCGGGCGCGCCGAGCGCCGGCCGCCCCGACCTGGCGCAACGACTCCCCCATGACTTATCTCGGCCGCAGCGTCACCTTGCGGCTCGACGGCGCCCGCGAGCGCGCCGAACTGGTCGTCGACACCTTGTATCTGCCACTGCCGCCCGAGGCCGAGGCGGCGCAGATCCGCGACCGCGCCCTGGGCTGGCTGCAGGGCGAGGCGAAGCGCCTGCTCGGCGAGCGCCTGGCCGCGTGCGCGCAGAGACTGGCCATGCCGGCGCCGGCCTGGCAACTGGCCTTCACCGCCAGCCTGAGCGCCGAGATTGCCGCCGACGGGCGCCTGCGCCTGCCCTGGCGCCTGGCGCAACTGGCCGCCGAGGACATCGACCGGCGCCTGCTGGCGCTGCTGGAGCCGTTGCGCGCACGCGCCGGAGCGCGGGATCTCTGGGATGCTGCGCCTCTTCCAGCTTGAACTGCCGTTCTTCCGGCGGGCCGCGCCGCCGCAGGAAAGCCTGCGCCACATCCAGCTCGGCAACCGCATCGTCGACTACCGCCTGATCCGCTCCAGCCGACGCACGCTTGGCATGACCATCGACCAGCGCGGCCTGCGGGTCGGCGCCAGCCCGCGCACCTCCCTTGCCGACATCGAGCGCTTCCTGCGCCACAACGCCGCCTGGGTGCTGAAGAAGCTCGACGAATGGCACGGCCACGGCCAGGCGCGCCACCTGGCGGTCTGCGACGGCGCCCTGCTGCCGGTGCTGGGCGAGGACTGCGTGGTGCGCATCGAACCGGGCGCCAACCGCGTGCGCTGGGTTGGGCACAGCCTGATCCTGCAGGCGCGCCCCGACGCCGATTTGCGGCAGCTGGCGCGCCGTGCCCTGCGCAGCCGCGCGCTGGAGGTGTTCGGCGAGCGGGCGGCGCATTACGCGGCGCAGCTGCATCGGCCCTTGCCGCGGGTCGCGCTTTCCAACGCCCAGACGCGCTGGGGCAGCTGCAACGAGAAGACCGGCATCCGGCTGTCGTGGCGGCTGATCCATGCGCCGCCGCGGCTTGTCGACTACGTGGTGGCCCACGAGATGGCGCATCTGGTGGAGATGAACCACTCGCCGCGCTTCTGGAAGGTGGTGGAACGGCTGTGCCCGGATTACCGCTCGGCGCGCGACGAGCTCAAGCGCCTCGCTGCAACCTGCCCACAGCTATAAATGAAAAGGAAAGCCTGATGCGCATCCTGCATACCATGCTCAGGGTCGGCGAACTCGACCGCTCGATCCTGTTCTATACCGAAGTGCTCGGCATGCGGCTCCTGCGTCGCACCGATTACCCCGAGGGCAAATTCACCCTGGCCTTCGTCGGCTACCAGGACGAGCGCGACGGCGCCGTACTGGAACTGACTTTCAACTGGGGCGTGGATAAATACGAGATCGGCAGCGGCTACGGCCATGTCGCGCTGGAGGTCGACGACGCCTACGCCGCCTGCGCCGAGATCAAACGCCGCGGCGGCACGGTGACCCGCGAAGCCGGTCCGATGAAACACGGCAGCACGGTGATCGCCTTCGTGCAGGATCCCGACGGCTACAAGATCGAGTTGATCCAGAAGAAAATCTAGACCGAAGCCGACGCCCGCTTGGCTCTGCAGCCAAGCCATCTCCCCGCCGGCGCTTCCACGTAGCGATGAAACAGCGCGCCCGCCATGAGGCTGAGCCCCCAGGCGAGAAACAGGCCGAACGCATTGGCCGCAGGATCGCCGGGAAATACGCTGCCGAAAATCGCATTCAACAACAGGCAGACCGGGTAGTGAATGAGAAACACCGAATAGGAGATGTCGCCGAGAAAATTCAGCCGAAGCGTCCAGGCGGCCGGAAGGCGGATGCGCTGATAGGCCAGTCCCAACAGGATGGCGGTGGCCAAGGCGACGGCGATGCGGGGACGGAAGTCGAGTGTCAACGCAGGAACAACGACCGTGGCCATGAAGACGAGCAACGGCAATGGGTTTTCACGCTTGCTGGCCCAGTAGGCCAAAGCTCCCATGGCGTAGGCGGCGAAGAAATATAACGCCCAGTCGTCCCAGACGGGCATGCGATTGAAATAGAAAAGGGAGGCAACTGCGAGCAGCCCAACCGCTGCAGGCGCCCGACTTTGGAACAGCCAGAGCAGGCCCACCAGAAGGACATAGAGCTGAAAGTCGATGGAGATGTACC
>JADLGU010000400.1 GCA_020849155.1 Rhodocyclaceae bacterium
CCGGTCACGGTCACCTCGCCCGCCGCCAGGTCCTGCGCCATGTTGCAGTCGAGGCCGGCCAGCTCGGCGAGGCGCAGGCCCGAGGAGTAGCACAGCTCGAACATCGCCTTGTCGCGCAGTTCCAGCAGGTCGCCGGCTTCGGTTTCCAGCAGCGCATTCGCCTGGTCGGCCGAAAGCGCCGAGGGCAGCGCCTTCTTCGACTTCGGCGCGCGCACGGCGAGGCAGGGGTTCTGTTCCAGGCCGCGCCGCTTCGCCAGCCAGTTGAAGAAGCCGCGCCAGGCCGACAGTACGCGGGCCAGTGAACGGCCGGACAGCCCGCGCGCATGCAGTTGCGCGACGAAGCGGCGGATGTCGTGGTGTTTCAGCTTGTCGAGCGGCGCGGCGCCGGCCAGCGCCAGCAGCGCGGCGAGGTCGTGGCCGTAGCCTTCGAGGGTGAGCGGACTGACGCGGCGCTGGTGGGCCAGCTCGTCGAGCCAGGCTGCGACTGCGGCCGCTTTTGCGTCGTTTGCGTCCCCGCCTGCCCGCCCAGACATCGCTACTCCAGCGTTCTCAGCAGGGCCGCGCCCGCCAGGTCTCCGATGTGGCCGAGGTACAGCGTGCCCATCTCGGGATAGAAGCGCTGCACGTCCTCGGAGCCGAGGGCCAGCAGGCCGACCGTCTCGGCCTCGCGCCGCAGCGGCACCAGCGCCACCGAGCGGACAAGCTCGCCGGCTTCGCCGAACCAGGCGGCGGCCTCGAAGCCGGCATTGGCGCCGCAGAAGGGATGCGCCAGCCCGGCGGCGAAGATGCGCGTCTGTTCATTCACCTCGGCGAACTCCGCCGCGCCGGCCTGCGCCGGCACGTTCCACAGCCGGAAGGCGGCATGCGGCACGGAAAAATCCTCGGTGAGATGCGTCAGCAGCGCGCGCCGCGCGGCGGCGAAGTCGCGCGCGCCGGCCAGTCCGACGGCCAGGCGATGCACCTTCTCGCCGATGGCGTCGTTTTCCTCGCCGAAGCGGATCAGTTCGCCCAGCTTGCTTTCGAGCAGCTTGGCCTTCTCGCGCAGCGTCAGGATCTGCCGCTCCGTGATGGAGATGGCCCGCCCGCCGTGCGGATGCGGGATGTAGAGCTGCGCCAGCAGGTCGGCGTACTCCTCGAAGAATTTCGGGTGGTCCTGCAGGTAGCGGGCGATTTCGTCGGCCTTCATGCTTGTCTTTCTCCCTTTCAGATTTCGATTTCGCTGTCGAACACCGTCACCGCCGGGCCGGTCATCAGCACGGGCTGTCCCGGCCCGCCCCAGGCGATCGCCAGTTCGCCGCCGCGCGTCGCCACCCGCACCGGTGAGTCGAGCAGGCCGCGAATGACGCCGGCGGCGACGGCGGCGCAGGCGCCGGTGCCGCAGGCCAGCGTCTCGCCGGCGCCGCGCTCGAAGACGCGCAGGCGGATCGCGTGGCGATCGACCACCTGCATGAAGCCGGCGTTCACCCGCTGCGGGAAGCGCGGATGGTTCTCGATCTGCGGGCCCTGTTCGGCGACCGGGGCGGCATCGACATTCGCCACCAGTTGCACCGCGTGCGGGTTGCCCATCGACAGGGCCGTGATCTCGACCGCGGCGGCGCCCACGTTGAGCGGCTGCACCAGCGCGTCGCTCCCGGTCACGAAAGGCACGTGGGAGGGCTCGAAGCGCGGCACGCCCATGTCCACCGTGACGAGGCCGTCGTCCTCCAGGCGCGGCTCGATCAGGCCGCCCTTCGTCTCGACGCGGATGGCGCGCTTCGCCGTCAGGCCCTTCTCGTGCACGAAGCGCACGAAGCAGCGCGCGCCGTTGCCGCACTGCTCCACCTCGCCGCCGTCGGCGTTGAAGATGCGGTAGCGGAAGTCGGCGTCGGAGCGCGAGGATTTCTCGACGACCAGTATCTGGTCGCAGCCGACGCCGAAATGGCGGTCGGCGAGGAAGCGCACCTGTTCGGGCGTGAGATCGATGTCCTGCGTGACGGCGTCGAGCACGACGAAGTCGTTGCCGAGGCCGTGCATCTTGGTGAATTTAATCCGCACCGGCCACCTCCGTGCACAGATTGGCCAGATCCCTCCAGATGCAGCGGTCCATCACCACCGTCATGCCGCCGGCGACCGCCTTTTCGGCGGCTTCCACGTTGACGACACCGTCCTGCAGCCAGAGGCGCTTGATCCCGATCCGCAGGCATTCGTCGACGATCGGACCGACATGCTCGGGCGAACGGAAGACGTCTACCAGGTCGATCTTCTCGGGCACTTCGGCGAGCGAAGCATAGGCCTTCTCGCCGAGCACCGACTCGACCTTCGGCCGCACCGGAATGACGCGGTAGCCGAAGCCCTGCAGGGCGCGGGCGATGCGGAAGGCGGGACGGGCAGGATTGGGCGAGAGGCCGACCACGGCGATGGTCTTCACCTCGCGCAGCAGGGCGCAGATGGTTTCGGGCGGCGGGTTGCGGAACATCGAACGATTTTACCTTTTAGCTGTTGAGGGAGGGGCTTCAGCCCCGACTGTCGAGGTCAAGGCATTGTCGGGGCTGAAGCCCCTCACACAAACCCCAAAACCATCCATCGACTGAACGCTAATACGGCTTCTTCTCGCCCTTCGGCCGCGTCTTGAAGCGCTTGTGCACCCAGTAGTACTGCTCGGGCATCTCGGCGATGCGCGCCTCGATCCAGGCGTTCATGCGCAGCGTGTCGGCCTCGATGCTCTCGCCGGGAAAATCCGCCCACGGCTCGCCCAGTTCGACGACGTAGCCGTCGCCGCCCGGCAGCATGCGCGTGATGCAGGGCACGATCGCCGCGCCGGTCATGCGCGCCAGGCGCGACAGGCCGGTGATGGTCGCCGCCGGCACGCCTAAGAAGGGCACGAAGATGGTGTCGCGCTGGCCGTAGTCCATGTACGGAAGGTAATCGAAGGGCCGTCCGTCCTTCATGCCGCGGCTGGCCTGGCGCACGCCTTCGTGGCGCGAC
>JADLGU010000401.1 GCA_020849155.1 Rhodocyclaceae bacterium
ATGTGCGGGTAGACGTCATTGGGCGGCGGTTTCTTCCGCCACCCAGGCCAGGTAGCCGGGCAGGCCCCTGTCGATTCGGACCGCCGCGATCTCCGGAAGTTCGTAGGGATGGTAGGCGCGGATCGCCTCCTCCAGCGCCGCATAGCGCGCCGCCGTGGTCTTGATCAGCAGCGGCACTTCCTCGGCGTCCTCGAGCTTGCCCTCCCAGCGGTACACCGACAGGCAGGGCGCCAGGATGTTCACGCAGGCCGCCAGGCGCAGCTCCACCAGCCGCGCGGCAAGGGCGTGCGCTGCCTCGGCGTCGGGCAGGGTGGTGATGACGAGCAGGGTGTCCATGGCTGCATTTTATAGTTGCCGGTTGCCAGTTGCCAGTTGCCGGCAATAAACCTTCGGCCCGACTGGCAACAGGGAACCGGCAACCGACAACGGCCTACTTCAACAATCTGCGCCGCGCCAGCCCCAGCGCCAGCCAGAAGGCGGCCACGGCATCGGCGACGAGCACGGCGACGTGCAGCCAGGCCCCCTGCGGCACCTCGTCGGAGAATAGCGGCCGCGCCAGCCGCACGGCATGCGAGAGCGGCAGCGCGGCCGAGAGGGCCTGCAGCGCGACCGGTAGCTGCTCCACCGGGAAGAACACGCCGGAGAGCAGCGTCATCGGGGTGACGAACAGGGTGAAGTAGTACATGAAGAAATCGTAGCTCGGCGCCAGCGCCGTCACGATCAGCCCCAGCGCGGCGAAGGCCAGTCCGGTCAGAAACACCAGCGGCAACAGCCACAGCGCCAGCGGCGAGGCCACCAGGCCGAGCGCGGCGGCCACGGCGAGGATCGCCGCGCCGGAGAGCGCCGCCTTGCTCGCCGCCCACACCAGCTCGGCCAGCACCAGGTCGTCGAGCGCCATCGGGGCGTTGAGGATGGCGTCCCAGGTCCGCTGCACCTGCATGCGCGAGAAGGCCGAGTAGAGCGCCTCGAAGGTGGCGGCGTTCATGGTCGAGAAGCACACCGCGCCGGCGGCGATGAAGGTGATGTAGGGCAGGCCGCCCACTTCCGGCAGCAGCGAGCCGAGGCCGTAGCCGAAGCCCAGCATGTAGATCATCGGGTCGGCCAGGTTGCCGAGCAGGGAGGGAATCGCCAGCTTGCGCCAGACCAGGAAATTGCGCCGCCAGACGGGGACGAAGCGCAGGCTGAGCGAGGGCGGGCGGAAGTAATTCATCTCAATCCCTCAGGTCGCGCCCGGTGAGTTTCAAGAACACGTCCTCGAGGTTGGCCGGCCGGTGCAGGTAGCGCAGGCCGTGGCGGTCGGCGAGGTGGCGCAGCAGCGGGCGCGACTCGGTGAGGTAGCAGAAGGCCGTCTCGCCGGTGATCTCGACCCGGGTGGCGAACTGTCCGGCTTCCGCCCTGGCCCACTCGGCGGCACTGGATTCGCCCGGCTCGCCGTATACCTCGATCACTTCCGGCTCGATGTGCGCGGCGATCACCTCGCGCGGGCTGCCCTCGGCGATGAAGCGTCCCTTGTCCATGATGGCGAGGCGGTGGCAGAGGCGCTCGGCTTCGTCCATGAAGTGGGTGGTGAGCAGCACCGTCTTGCCCTGCTGCAGCAACTGCTTGAGGCGCTCCCAGATCAGGTGCCGCGCCTGCGGGTCGAGGCCGGTGGTCGGCTCGTCGAGGAACAGCAGGTCGGGGTCGTTCACCAGGGCGCGCGCCAGCGTCAGGCGCCGCTTCATGCCGCCGGAGAGGGTGTTGATCTTGGCGTCGGCTCGGCCGGCCAGCCCGGCGAATTCGAGCAGTTGCGGGATGCGTGCCGACACGGCCGCGTCGGCGAGGCCAAAGTAGCGGCCATACACCAGCAGGTTCTCCGCCACCGTGAAATCGGGGTCGAGGTTGTCCATCTGCGGCACGATGCCGACGCGCCTGCGCGCCTCCCGCGCGCGTTCCGGCACCGGCAGGCCGGCGAGGCGGATCGTCCCGTCGTCGGGCGCGGTGAGGCCGAGGGCGCAGCGCAGCGTGGTGGTCTTGCCGGCGCCGTTGGGGCCGAGCAGGCCGTAGCACTCGCCCGGGCGCAGGGCAAAAGTCAGTCCCGCCAGCACGGCGAGGTCGCCGTAGGACTTGCGCAGACCGGAGACGCTCAATGTCTCCATTGAGATTCGATGATGCGGCGGACGAGATGCAGCTTGCGGTGGAAGAAATGGTCGGTGCCGGGCACCACGCTCCCCGCCAGGTCGAGCGGCTCGGCCCAGGCCAGCACGTTGGCGAGCGGCACGGTTTCGTCGTTGGCGCCGTGGATCACGATGGTGTCGGCCGGCACCGCGGCGGTCTCGGAGCGCCGCAGGCCTTCGATGAAGCCCGCCGCGGTGCCGACCAGCACCAGGCGTTGCGCCGGGTCCCCAGCCTCGGCGAGCTGCTGCGCCAGCCGGGTGACGACGTAGGCGCCGAAGGAGAAGCCGCCGAGGTAAAAGGGCAGCGCCGCGCCGAAGCGCGCGCGGGCATAGGCGCGCACGGCGGCGAGATCGTCGGTTTCGGCGATGCCGTGGCCGTGCTCCCCCGATGAGGCGCCGACGCCGCGGAAGTTCGGCCGCAGCGTGGCGCAGCCCAGCTCGCGGAAGGCCTTCGCCAGCGTGGTCACGACCTTGTTGTCGGCGGTGCCGCCGAAGAGCGGATGCGGATGGGCGATCAGGGCGATGCCGGTCGGGGCTTCGTGCGGCTCGACGAAAACCTCGACCGTTCCGGCCGGCCCGTCGAGCAGGACGCGCTCGTGCTTCGACATCAGTCTATTTTCAACCGCTCGACGACCTTGCCCCGGGCGAGGTGCGACTCGACGATCTCGTCGATGTCCTCCTGGTCCACGTAGGTGTACCAGACCGCCTCGGGGTACACGACGATCACCGGCCCCTGGGCGCAGCGGTCGAGGCAGCCGGCGTTGTTGATCCGCACCTTGCCGGCGATCCGCTCGCCCATCGCCTTGACCTTGCTCTTGCAGTGGTCGCGCATGGCCTGTGCGCCGTGGTTGTTGCAGCACGGTTCGCCGGGCGCGCGCTGGTTGGTGCAGAAGAAGACGTGGTGCTTGAAATGGCTCAGCTTGGTTCTCCTCGGGGTGCGGCCATTATCCCTCGGGATTTCCTTCGCTCATAGTTCGTCGTATTTCTTCGCGTTGCCGCGCGCTTTTTCGACGGGATATTTCAGCGCGTTCTTTTCGATCTTGTCGCGGGCGGCGGCGATCAGGTCGACCTCCAGCGCATCGGCCAGTTCCACCAGATAGATCAGCACGTCGGCCAGTTCGTCGCGGATCTGCTCGCGCTTGCCGTCCTGCGGAGACCGACTTTCCTCGGCGGTCAGCCACTGGAAGTGCTCGGCCAGCTCGGCCGCCTCCACGGTCAGCGCCATCGCCAGGTTCTTCGGCGTGTGGTAGCGGTCCCACTCGCGCGCGCGGGTGAACACCCGCAGCTTGTCGCGCAGCTCGATCAGCGGATCGGTCATGGATGTTCTCCGTTTTTCGGCCGCGGCAGCATCAGGTAGGGCAGTGCGGCGAAGGGCCACAGGCTGGAGACCAGCTTGGTGAGGCCGTTGAAGTTGAGGAAGTGCCCCTGCTGCCAGACGGCGAGCGAGGCAGTGAGATAGGGATTCTCCGGCGCCAGGTTCACCAGCGCCGTGGCAAAGAGCAGCGCCAGCGCGGCGAGGATGCGCTGGGCCAGCGGCGGCAGCCAGGTGGCGGCCCATAGCGCGAGGGCGCCGGCGGCCAGGCCGGCGGCGTTGCCGGGCGTCAGCCAGTGCACGAACTGGGCGGCGTTCACCAGCAGCGCGTTGGCGAAGGCCTTGATGGCGAGCGGCGCCAGCAGCAGCGCTGCCAGCAGCCCCCGGCTTTGGCGGCGCAGCAGCGACCAGACCACGAGGCCGGCGGCCAGCAGGCCGGCGGCCGCCACCAGGGCCTCGATCAGGGCGAAGCGCCGCGCCGAATAGGGCAGGGCGGGCAGCTCCAGCAGGGCCCGCAGGTCGCCGGTGCCGAACAGCAGCAGCTCCGGATTGAGCTGGGCCAGCAGCCACAGGCCGAGCAGCACCAGGCCGAAATCTGCGGCGCGGCCCGTCATGACGAGGCGGACGCGCAGGCGGTGCAGGCGGCCGCCGTCGACCAGCTCGCGGCCCCAGTTCATGCCGGCGGCGGCGCCGATCATGGCGCCGATGCCGTTGCAGGCGAGGTCGATGTTGGAGGGCACGCGGCTCGGCAGGAAGTTCTGCAGCGTCTCCAGTCCGAGGCTGGTGCCGGCGCCGGCCAGCGCCGCCAGCAGGGCCGCGGCGGCGATGCCCAGGCGCGCCTGCAGCGCCGGCACCAGCAGGAAGCCGAGCGGGACGTAGGCGAGGATGTTGGCGGCCAGGTCGAAGTCGGTGTAGTAGCGCGGCCAGGCGGCGGCGAGGAAGTCGAGTGCCGGCGCGCCGGTGTCGCGCCAGCCCGAGAGCGGATGCAGGCTGGCATACGCCGTCAGTGCCGTGTAGGCGACGGCGAGGTAGAGGGCCAGCGGCGAGGAGGAGGGCCTCATGAGGCGGCAGGATAGCCGTTCTGCCGCTCGAGCACATTCAGCTCGATGGCGAAGAAGGCGGTGAGCCAGAGCGCGGCGTCCCAGGCATCGAGCCAGTCGCCGCGCCAGGCCCAGGCCAGCACCAGCGCGCCGAGCGC
>JADLGU010000402.1 GCA_020849155.1 Rhodocyclaceae bacterium
AAGCCCGGCGGCATCTACAACTCCAACCGCTACACCCTGCGCGGCCTGCTGGCAGCGCTCGGCTGCGAGGTGCGCGACCTCGGCATCGTGCCGGACCGCCTCGAGGCGACGCGCGCCGCGCTGCGCGAGGCGGCCGCCGCCAGCGACCTCATCGTCACCAGCGGCGGCGTCTCGGTCGGCGAGGAGGACCACGTCAAGGCGGCGGTGCAGGCGGAGGGCAAGCTCGATCTGTGGAAGATCGCGATTAAACCAGGGAAACCCCAGGCCTTCGGAAAAGTCGGTATCCGCGACACGGCGTTCATCGGCCTGCCCGGCAACCCGGTGTCGACCTTCGTCACCTTCCTCATGCTGGTGCGGCCGTTCCTGCTCGCCAGCCAGGGGGCGCGCGTCACGGCGCCGCGCGGCCTGACGATGCGCGCCGACTTCGACTGGCCGAAGCCCGACCGGCGCCGCGAGTTCCTGCGCGTGCGCATCAACCCCGCGGGCGGCCTCGACCTCTTCCCCAACCAGAGCTCGGGCGTGCTGACTTCCTGCGCCTGGGCCGACGGCCTGGTGGACAACCCGCCGGCGCAGGCGGTGGCGCGCGGCGAGCCGGTGCGCTTTCTGCCGTTTTCCGAGTTGTTATACTGAATCATGCTGAAAATTCTCTATTTTGCCGGGCTGCGCGAGGCGCTCGACCGGTCTTCCGAGCAACTGGCCATGCCGTCCGGCATTGGCAATCTCGGCCAGCTGCATGCCCATCTCGTCGCGCGCGGCGGCGTCTGGGAGGCCTTGGGCAAGACGAAGAATCTGCGCGCGGCGGTCAACCAGGAGATGGCGGCGATGGACGCGCCGCTGAAGGACGGCGACGAGGTGGCCTTCTTCCCGCCGGTGACGGGCGGCTAGATGAAGGTCAGCGTCCAGAGCGGAGATTTCGACCTCGGCGCCGAGTGCGCCGCCATCGGGCGCGGGCGCACGGACATCGGCGCGCTGGCGAGCTTCGTCGGCCTGGTGCGCGACGCCAGCGACGGCGCCGGCATTTCCCGCATGACGCTCGAGCACTACCCGGGCATGACCGAGAAGTCGCTGGCGGAAATCGTCGAGCAGGCGCGCGGCCGCTGGGACGTCCTCGACGCCACGGTGATCCACCGCATCGGCGAGCTGAAGCCGGGCGACAACATCGTGCTGGTGGTGGTGGCCAGCGCCCACCGCGGCGACGCCTTCGCCGCCTGCGAGTTCATCATGGATTTTCTCAAGACCCGGGCGCCGTTCTGGAAGAAGGAAGAGACGTCCGAGGGCGGCCGCTGGGTCGATGCGCGCGAGTCGGACGACGTCGCGGCGGAGAAGTGGAAGGATTGACAGGTTAATCCCCCTCTCCCCCGGCCCCTCCCCCGCGAGGGGGAGGGGAGGAGAGGGAGATTTACTCGACCTTTACGCTTTTTCCCTTGCCGGCCCCCGGCATGTTGAAGGCGGCGGTCGAGGCCTTGGCGATCTGGTCGAAGGCGTCCTTGGCGGTGCCGAAGGCCTTCTGCATGGCGGCGAAGGCGTCGCCGCTGTTGCCGGGCAGGGCGCTCACCGACATCATCTTCTTGAAGTTCTCCATCATCTCCTGGCTGGTGCCTGCCATCTGCTGGCCGAGCATGCGGTTGAACTCGGCCTGCGCCTCGGCGGTGATTTCGGTCATCTGGCGCATGGCTTCCATCATCTTGGTGGAGGTCTCCTGGGCGAACTGGGTGCGCAGGGCCAGCGCCCCCTGCGGGTCCTTCGCCTCGGTCAGCGCCCGCGCGTTCTTGACGCTCTCCTCGAACAGGGCGCGCGCGGTCTCCACCTGAAGCTCCATGATGCGCTTGGAGTTTTCCAGCGACATCTGGGTCAGACGCATGGCCGCATCGATGCTTCTCTTGTGCATTTCGCTGAGTTGTTCGCTGCTCATTGCTCCCTCCATGGCGGTAAGGTTCGGGGAATATGATGCGCCGATTGCCGCGGCTTGAAAAGCCGTGAAAAAAAGGGGGGCGAGCCCCCCGAACCCCTCACACACGGAGTCAATCCGCCTGGAGATGCCCCATCGGTTCCGGCCGGAACAGGCGGGCGTCCATCGGCTTCGGCGCCTGGTCGATGACGGGGCGGAAATCCATCTGCGCCAGGATGTCGCGCTGGAGGTCGACGCCCGGCGCGACTTCGACCAGTTCCAGGCCCTTGCGGCCCAGGCGGAAGACGCAGCGCTCGGTGACATACAGCACCGGCTGGCCGCGGCGCAGGGCGTTCTCGCCGCTGAAGCTGCGGTGCTCGACGCGCTCGACGAACTTGCGCACCTCGCCTTCGCGCAGGAGGCGCAGCCCGCCGTCGCGCACCTCGGCCTGCAGCGGGCCGGCCGTGAACGTGCCGACGAAAACCACCTTGCGCGCCGATTGCGAGATGTTGATGAAGCCGCCGGCGCCGGCCAGCCGGGAGCCGAAGCGGCTGACGTTGAGGTTGCCCTGGCGGTCGGCCTGGGCCAGGCCGAGGAAGGCGATGTCGAGTCCGCCGCCGTCGTAGAAGTCGAACTGGTAGGGCTGGTCGATGATCGCCTCGGCGTTGCTGGCGGCGCCGAAGTCGAGGCCGCCGGCCGGCACCCCGCCGATCACGCCCGGCTCGGCCGTCAGCGTCAGGGTCTCGAGCAGGCCTTCCTCGTGGGCGACGTCGGCGACGCCTTCCGGCATGCCGATGCCGAGGTTCACCACCTGGCCGGGGCGCAGTTCGAGGGCGGCGCGGCGGGCGATGATTTTCCGCACCGACAGGGGCATCGTCGGCAGCTGCTCGAGCGGCACGCGGATCTCGCCGGCGTAGGCCGGGTTGTAGGCGCAGCCGAAGGTCTGCGCGTGGTGGTCCGGCGCCTCGGCCAGCACCACTGCGTCGACCAGCACGCCGGGGATCTTCACCTGGCGCGGATTGAGGCTGCCGCGCGCGGCCAGGCGCTCCACCTGGACGATCACCCGGCCGCCGGAATTGCGCGCCGCCATGGCGATGGACAGCGCCTCCAGGGTCAGCGCCTCCTTCTCCATGGTGACGTTGCCGGCGGCGTCGGCGGTGGTGCCGCGCAGGATCGCGACATCGATCGGGAAGGCCTTGTAGAACAGGTAGTCGCGCCCGCCGAGCCGGATCAGTTCGACCAGGTCTTCGCGGCTGCGCTCGTTGAGCCGGCCGCCGCCGTGGCGCGGGTCGACGAAGGTGTCCAGGCCGATCGAGGACAGGTGCCCCGGCTTGCCGGCGGCGATGTCGCGGAAGAGATGGCTGATGACGCCCTGCGGCAGGTTGTAGGCCTCGATGCGGTTGGCCACGGCGAGCGCCTGCAGCTTCGGCACCAGGCCCCAGTGGCCGCCGATCACCCGGCGCACCAGGCCCTCGTGGCCGAAGTGGTTGAGGCCGCGCTCGCCGCCGTCGCCCTGGCCGGCGGCGTACACCAAAGTCAGTCCGCGCAGCACGGCGGGTTCCCGGCGGAAGCGCTCCTCGATGGCGACGGCGATGCCCTCGGCGAAGCCGATGCCGACGAAGCCGGCGGTGGCGACGGTGTCGCCGGCGCGGATCAGCCGCGCCGCCTCGGCGGCGCTGGCGAGCTTGCCGCGCGGCTCAGAGCGTGGCACCGCCGGAGACCTCGATCACCGCGCCGTTCACGTAGCTGGCCTCGTCGGAGGCGAGGAAGGCCGCCACGGCGGCGATCTCCTCGGGCCGGCCCATGCGCCCGGCCGGGATGCGGCCGACGATCTCGTCGAGCACCTTGTGCGGCATGGCGGCGAGGATCGGCGTCTCGATGAAGCCGGGGCAGAGGGCGTTGGCGCGGATGCCCTTGCGGCCCAGCTCGCGCGCCCAGGTCCTGGTCATGCCGATGACGCCGGCCTTGGCGGCGGCGTAGTTGGTCTGGCCGAAGTTGCCGTAGAGGCCGACGATCGAGGAGATGCTGACGATCGAGCCGGAACCCTGCTCCAGCATGCCCTCGACGACGGCGCGCGTGCAGCGGTAGACGCCGGAGAGATTGACGGCGATGACCTGCTCCCACTGTTCGTCGCGCATGTTTTTCAGCTGGGCGTCCTGCACGATGCCGGCGTTGTTCACCAGCACGTCGATGCGGCCGAAGTAGCGGCGCACCGCGTCGGCCAGGGCGCGCACGCTCTCGCCGTCGGCGACGTCGGCGGAGAAGCCGGCGGCGAGGCCGCCTTCCTGGCGCAGCGCCTCGGCGGCGGCCTGGGCGGCCTGGCGGTCGAGGTCGCACAGCGCCACCTGGGCGCCTTCCCGCGCGCAGCGGCGGGCGATGGCCTCGCCGATGCCGCGCGCAGCGCCGGTGACGAGCACGGTCTTGCCGTCGAGGCGGCGCACAGAGGAAGGTGCGGACTGGCGGCCCTGGGCGGGCGGGTTGAGGGTGGCGGTGTCGGACACTTCGGTTTCTCCTGACGTGAAAATTCAGCGCAGCAGCTTGCCCTCGCGGCCGATCACCGTGACCTCGACGTACTTCGAGCCGATGCGGTTGTCGCGCGAGAAATTGACCTGGAAGCCGCCGACATCGTGGCGGCCGAGCGATTCGAGGGCGCGCAGCACCTTTTCCGGCGTCGGCCTGGGGCCGGCCCGGCGCAGGCCCTCGACCAGCACCTTGGCGCCGATGAACTCCTCGAAGCTGGTGTAGGAGAGCGTCGCCTCCTTCGGCGCGTACTTGGCGAACAGCTCGCGGAATTCGCGGATCACCGGCAGCGTCGGCGAGTAGGGGAAGGGCACCACCTGGGAGATGCCGAGGCCGTGCATGTTCTCGACGCCGGCCAGCCTGACCAGCTCGGCCGGGTCCACCACCGAGATGTTGAAGAGCTGGGCGTTGCCGCCGGCGGCGCGGAAGGCCTTGACGAAGGCCGCCGTGGTCGGGTTGATGGAGATCATGATGATGGCGCTCACCCCCGACTGCCGGAAGGCGGCGACCGCCTGCGCCACCGAGTCGTCGAGCTTGTTGCGCTCGTAGGGGGCGCTCGCCAGCAGCTTCAGCTCGCGCCGCTGCAGCGCCGCCTCGACGCCGGCCAGGCCGGCCTTGCCGAAGCCGTCGTTCTGGTAATACACGCCGATGTCCTTGATGCCGAGGGTGACCAGCTGGCCGACCATGTGCTCGGCCTCGTCGGCATAGCCGGCGCGGATGTGGAAGAGACTCGGGTTGAAGGGGCTGCGCAACGGCTCGCCGCCGGTGTAGGGCGCCACCAGCGCGATGTTCGCCTGCTGCAGGATGTTGCGCCTGAGCAGCTCGGTCAGGTTGGCGGTGCCGGCGAAGCCGATCAGCGCCACCACCTTGTCGCGCTCGATGGCCTCCTGCGTCAGGCGGATGGTCTCCTCGATCTTGTAGGCGTCGTCCTTGACGACATGGCGGATCTTCGCGCCGTGGATGCCGCCCGTGGCATTCACGTGCTCGAAGCAGATCCTCGCGCCGAGCACCATCTGCGCCCCGGTGGCGGCCAGCACGCCCGAGAGCGGCGCCACCTGGCCGACGACCAGTTCGGCGGCATGGACGGGCGACAGGGCCATCAGCAGCAGCAGCGAGAGGACGTGGCGTAGCGTATTCATGGCGGGCTCCCTTCGGTGGATGGGGACGGATGGGTCTGGCGCGGGCCGCCCGGGCGGGTGCACAGCGCCAGCGAGAGGACCAGGCAGCCGGTGCCGACCAGGCCGCGCAGCAGCCCGTCGAGCGGCAGGGGATGCGGCACGCGATGCAGGCAGGCGGCGGCGAGCACGCCGGCCAGGGCCGCCAGGGCCAGCAGGCGGATGGCGAAGCCGCGCGGGATCGGGGTCGGCGTCCTGGCGTGGGCGCTCGGCGCCTCCTGCCATGCGTCGAGCGCGGCCAGCAGCAGGCTGAAGGCGATGGCGGCCAGATGCCAGAGGATCTGGTCCAGGGCATACGGGCCGCGCCCGAGCAGGATGCCGGCCAGGCAGTCCAGATAGACCAGCGCCACCAGCAGCGGCCAGTGCCGCGCCATGGCGCCGCTCAGCCAGCGCAGCAGGTGCTCCATGCGCAGGGAAAGGCGGGACAGCGGCAGGTCGGCGGGCGTCGCGGGGGTCATGCGAGGGCCCATTGCAACCCCCGTGCCAAAACCTCAACGAGCTGAAATCAAAGGGTATTTTCTGCAGTGCCGGGCGATGCGGCGGGGCGGCGGCGGAGATGTTGTCTCCGGTCGGAGACGCGTTATTTCAACTGATTGTTTAATTGAATAAATTGTCGTCCCGGGGCGGAGACGTGAGGCTTATTTCGTGGAAATGCCGAGACTCACCAGCTTCTTGTAGAGCGTGGCTCGTCCCATGCCGAGCCGTTTGGCGGCCTGTGCCACCTTGCCGCCGCTGGCGGACAGCGCGTCGCGGATGACGCGGCGTTCGAAGGCCTCCAGGGCGTCGTCGTAGCGGTGCGGCGGCTCGGTCGACGCCGGCCTGCCGGTCTGCGGCTGCAACAGCGGCAGGAAGTCGTCCACGCCGAGGCGCAGCTGGTCGCTCAGCATGGCGGCGCGCTCGAGCAGGTTGCTCAGTTCGCGCACGTTGCCCGGCCAGTCGTGGCTGCGCAGGAGTTCCAGTGCCTCGGCCGAGAGCTCCTGCACGGGCGCACCGTTGCGGCGGGCGAGCTGCTCCAGGATCGCCTCGCACAGGCCATCGAGGTCGGCCAGCCGTTCGCGCAGCGGCGGCACCTTGAGCGCCAGCACGTTGAGGCGATAGTAGAGGTCGGCGCGGAAGCCGCCGGCGGCGACGCGCTGGGGCAGGTCGATGCTGGTGGCGGCGATGATGCGCACGTCGCTCTTCACCATCCGGTCGGAGCCGAGCGGCTCGTATTCCTTCTCCTGCAGCACGCGCAGCAGCTTCACCTGCAGCGGCAGCGGCATGTCGCCGATCTCGTCGAGGAACAGCGTGCCGCCCTCGGCCAGGCGGAACTTGCCGTCGCGGCCGCGCCGGTCGGCGCCGGTGTAGGCGCCCGGCGCGGCGCCGAAGAACTCGGCTTCGAGCAGCGTTTCGGGAATCGCCGCCACATTGACGCTGATGAAGGGGCGGTTGGCGCGCGGGCCGCTGGCGTGGATGGCGTGGGCGAGCAGTTCCTTGCCGGTTCCGGTCTCGCCCAGCAGCAGCACCGGCGCGTCGAGCTGGGCGGCGCGGCGGGCCTGGCGCTTGACCTCCTGGCTGGCCGGGCTGGCGCCGACGAAGCTGGAGAAGGTGTATTTGGCGCGGCGCGCCTCGGCCAGCTTCTTCTCGGCGCTGGCCAGTTCGGTCTGCAGCCGGGAGAACTTGCTGAACAGCGGCTTCAGGTAGTGCAGCTGGTCGTAGAGGGCGAAGCCGATGGCGCCGGTCACCTTGCCGGACTCGTCGCGGATCGGGATGCGCGTGACGACGAAGGATTCGGCGCCGAGCTGCATGATGTCGAGCAGGATCGGCTTGCCGGTGCGCAGCACCTCGCGCATCAGGCTGGAGGGGATGATCTGCTCGACGTCGCGGCCGAGCGCCTCGGCGGCGCTCTTCAGGCCGAGCTTGAGCGCGTATTTCTCGCTCATCCAGACCACCCGCGCCTCGGCGTCGACCACCACCGCCCCCTCGCAGATCTCGTCGAGGAAGCCGTACATCGACTGCATCGCCATGCGGCGGATGCCTTCGGTGTCGCGGGCCAGATCGCGGGGCGGTTTCATGTCTGCGCGGTATGCAAGTCCTGTGTCGAGGCTGATTCTATATCGTTGGCCGGAGGCCGGCTTGAAAACCCTGCAGCCAGCCCCATTTAGCCGGAAGACAAGGCTTTCCGGAAGAAAATCATGCGCTTCGACAAGTTCACCACCAAGTTCCAGCAGGCCCTCTCCGATGCCCAGAGCATCGCCGTGGGCAACGACCAGCAGTTCATCGAGCCGCAGCATCTGCTGCTGGCCCTGCTGCGCCAGGACGACGGCGGCACGGCCTCGCTGCTCTCGCGCGCCGGCGTCAACGTGCCGCCGCTGAAGGCCGCGCTGGAGAAGGCCGTGGCGCGCCTGCCCAAGGTGGAGGGCCACGCCGGCGAGGTGCAGATCGGCCGCGAGCTGTCGAACCTGTTGAACCTCACCGACAAGCAGGCGCAGAAGCGCGGCGACCAGTTCATCGCCTCGGAGATGTTCCTGCTCGCGCTGACGGATGACAAGGGCGAGACCGGACGGCTGCTGAAGGAACACGGCCTGCAGAAGAAGGCGCTGGAGGCGGCCATCGACGCCGTGCGCGGCGGCCAGAACGTCGGTTCGCAGGAGGCCGAAGGCCAGCGCGAGTCGCTGAAGAAATACACCCTGGACCTCACCGAGCGCGCCCGCGCCGGCAAGCTCGACCCGGTGATCGGCCGCGACGACG
>JADLGU010000403.1 GCA_020849155.1 Rhodocyclaceae bacterium
GCCGGATGCCTCGCGCGAGCTGGCCTGGCTGATGATCGCACTGTCGCTGATCGCCGTGGTGTACATCGGCTTCGTCGCCCTGGTGCAGGCCGACATGAAGAAGCTGATCGCCTACTCGTCGATTTCGCACATGGGCTTCGTCACCCTCGGCTTCTTCATCTTCAACTCGCTCGGCGTCGAGGGCGCCCTGGTGCAGATGATCTCCCACGGCTTCGTCTCCGGCGCCATGTTCCTTTGCGTCGGCGTGCTCTACGACCGCGTGCACAGCCGGCAGATCGCCGACTACGGCGGGGTGGTGAACACCATGCCGAAGTTCGCCGCGCTGTTCGTTTTCTTCGCCATGGCCAACTCCGGCCTGCCGGCCACCAGCGGCTTCGTCGGCGAGTTCATGGTCATCCTCGGCGCGGTGAAGCACGACTTCTGGATCGGCGCCGCCGCCGCGACCACTCTGATCCTGGGCGCCGCCTACACCCTTTGGATGATCAAGCGGGTGGTGTACGGGGCGACCGCCAACCACCATGTGGCGGAACTATCCGACATCGGCGCGCGCGAGTTCGTCGTGCTCGGCCTGCTGGCCCTGTGCGTGCTCGGCATGGGCCTCTATCCGTTCCCCTTCACGGAAGTGATGCACGCCTCGGTAGACAACCTGCTGAAACACGTCGCCGTCCCCAAGTTCTGAGTCCACGACCATGATCAACTTCGTGATGCCCGATCTCTACCCCGCCTCGGCGGAGATCTTCCTGCTGATCATGGCCTGCGCGGTACTGCTGATCGACCTGGTCTCGGGCGGACGGCGCTGGCTCTGCTATCTGCTCGCCCAGCTGACCCTGGCCGGCTGCTTCGGCATCACCTTCTTCACCCTCGACGGGCAGGCGGTGACGACCTTCAGCAACATGTTCGTCGACGACCTCTTCGCCGACCTCCTCAAGCTGGCCCTCTATCCGGCGGTGGCGATGACCCTGGTGTACGGCCGCAGCTACCTGGCCGCGCGCAACCTCGACCGCGGCGAGTTCTATGTGCTGGTGCTGTTCGCAACGCTGGGCATGATGGTGATGATCTCGGCCAGCCATTTCGTCAGCCTCTACCTGGGGATCGAGCTGCTGGCGCTGTCGATGTACGCCCTGGTGGCGATCGATCGCGACTCGGCCCGCGCCACCGAGGCGGCGATGAAGTACTTCGTCCTCGGCGCCATGGCCTCCGGCCTGCTGCTCTACGGCATGTCGATGGTGTACGGCGCCGTCGGCAGCCTGGAGATCGCCGAGATTGGCCAGCGCGTCGCCCTGGGCGGCGGCAACAAGACGGTGCTGGTGTTCGGCCTGGTCTTCGTGGTGGCCGGCCTGGCCTTCAAGCTCGGCGTGGTGCCTTTCCACATGTGGGTGCCCGACGTCTATCACGGCGCGCCGACGGCGGTGACCCTGCTGCTCGGCTCGGCGCCGAAGCTGGCGGCGCTGGCCATCGTCCTGCGCATGCTTGTCACCGGCCTGGCCGAGCTGGCCGAGCACTGGCAGGTGATGCTGATGATCCTTGCCGCGCTGTCGATCGCCCTGGGCAACCTGGCGGCCATCGCCCAGACCAACCTCAAGCGCATGCTGGCCTACTCGGCCATCTCGCATATGGGCTTCATGCTGCTCGGCGTCCTGGCCGGCATCGTCGGCGGCGACCCGCGCTTCGCCCTCAACGCCTACACCTCGGCGACTTTCTACGCCATTGCCTACGTGCTGATGAGCCTGGGCGGCTTCGGCATGATCCTGCTGCTCTCGCGCGCCGGCTTCGAAGCCGAGAACATTGAGGACTTCAAGGGCCTCAACAAGCGCAGCCCCTGGTTCGCCGGCATCATGCTGATGCTCATGTTCTCGATGGCCGGGGTGCCGTTCTTCGTCGGCTTCTTTGCCAAGTTCCTGGTGTTGCAGGCGGTGGTCGCGGCAGGGCACCTCTGGCTGGCGGTGTTCGCCGTGATGTTCTCGCTGGTCGGCGCCTTCTATTACCTGCGGGTGGTGAAGGTGATGTACTTCGAAGCACCGACCGATAGCGCGCCAATCGAGGCGCCGCGCGACATGCGCTACCTGCTCTCGGCCAACGGCATCGCCGTGGCCCTGCTGGGTCTGCTGCCTGCCGGCGTGCTGGAGTATTCCATGTGGGCCTCCTACGCATTCCTGATCGGGCAATGAGCCTTGGCCGGGGCAGGGCGCTCCGGCTTATACTCCGCCGATGAAACCGACCGGACCGGACCGCCATCTGCTTGAGACCGGCCTGGACCGCGAGGAGGTCTTCGCCGGGCAGCTCCTGCATGTCCGGCGCGACACCGTTCGGTTGCCCGACGGTAAGCAGGCCTGCCGCGAATTCGTCACCCATCCCGGCGCGGTGCTGATGATCGCCGAACTGACCAACGGCAAGCTGCTTTTCGAGCGCCAGTTCCGCTATCCCCTCGATCGCGTCTTCCTCGAAATGCCGGCCGGCAAGATCCATCCGGGCGAAGATATCCTGCTCACCGCCCAGCGCGAGTTGCGGGAGGAGACCGGCTATGTCGCCGAGCACTGGCACCATCTCGGCACGATCCATCCCTGCATCGGCTATTCCGACGAGCGCATCGAGATCTTTTTCGCCCGCGGGCTGTCGCATGTCGGTCACGCCCTCGACGACGGCGAGTTCCTCGAGGTGCTTGAGTTGGACCTGGAGGAGGCCATCGAGGCCGTGCGCGACGGCCGTCTCACCGACGGCAAGAGCGTGGCCGGCCTGTTCTGGGCCGAGCGGGTGCTATCGGGCCGCTGGCCGTTGCCCGGCGCCCGAATCTAATCAGTATTTCATCGAATACTTATAGCGTGTAAAATCGCGCTGCGGGCCCGTTTCCGGCGGGCCGATCCGGTGGAGAGTCGGCATGAAGCAATGCAGCCCCACGCTGCAGCAGGCGGAAGACCAGACGCGCCAGGAGGAGGGCGGCAAGGAGTCCAGCCGCATCCAGGCCCTGCGCGTGCTCTCCGAAGTCACCGCCACGCTGGCTTCCGAATACGACCTCGAAGCCTTGCTCAACCGCTTTCTCGCCATGATGGTGCGGCTGTCGGGCGCCTCGGCGGGCGTGGTGCGGGTGCTCTCCAGCGACGGCCGGCACCTGAAGTTGGCCGCCTCCCTGGGCCTGCCGCCCGAGGTGGTCGACAACGAGCGCCTGGTCGACATCGATTGCGGCATCTGCGGCAGCGCCATCAGCAGCGACGAGATCAAGCAGACGCGCGACCTCAGGCCCTGCGTCGCCCGCACCGGCCAGTCCTTCTTCGGCGAATGCCGCTCGATGGTGGTGGTGCCGCTCGAACACAACGGCCGGCTGCTCGGGGTCTACAACCTCTACATGACCGAGGACCGGCCGATCCCGGAGGAGGTGTCGCTGCTGTTCTGCTCGATCAGCGAGCACCTCGCCATGGCCGTCGAGAACAGCCGCCTGATGCGCGAGAACCTGCGCATGACGCTGATGAGCGAGCGGCAGATGATGGCCAACGAGGTGCATGACTCGCTGGCCCAGACCATGGCCTACATGAAGATGCGCGTCACCCTGCTGCGCGAGGCCCTGCTGCAGTACGAGAGCGGCAAGGCGTTGAAGTATTCGGCCGACATCCAGCAGGCACTCGACGAGGCCTATGCCAGCCTGCGCGAACTGCTCACCCAGTTCCGCAACCGCATGGATCCGCTCGGCCTCGAGCACGCCCTGCGGGAGCTGGCCGACGGCTATTTCGACCGCACCGGCGTGCGGCTCGAGTTCGAGAACCGGATCCCCGACCTGAACCTGACGGTGGACCAGGAAGTGCAGGTCTTCCACATCCTGCAGGAGGCGCTCTCCAATGTCGCCCGCCACTCCGGCGCCAAGCAGGCCTGGCTCAGCCTCGAGGAGATCGACGGGCAGTATGCCTTCAGCGTCGAGGACGACGGCCGCGGCGTCTTCGTCATGGGCGCCACGCCCGACCTGCGCCACCACTTCGGCATCAGCATCATGAGCGAGCGCGCCCAGCGCCTGCACGGCAACATCGAGATCGCCAACCGGCCGCAGGGCGGCGCGCGCCTGCGCCTGCTGGTTCCGATCC
>JADLGU010000404.1 GCA_020849155.1 Rhodocyclaceae bacterium
CCGCCAAGGGCGGCGGCTCGGAGAACAAGGCCAAGTTTGCCATGCTGAACCCCTCGGATTCGATCGTCGACTGGGTGCTGAAGACGGTGCCGACCATGGGCGCCGGCTGGTGCCCGCCGGGGATCCTCGGCATCGGCATCGGCGGCACGCCGGAGAAGGCCATGCTGCTGGCCAAGGCGTCGCTGATGGCGCCCGTCGACATCCAGGAGCTGATCGCCCGCGGCCCGAAGAACCGCATCGAGGAACTGCGCCTGGAATTGCACGACAAAGTCAATGCCCTGGGCATCGGCGCCCAGGGTCTGGGCGGCCTCACCACCGTGCTTGACGTCAAGATCCTCGACTATCCAACCCACGCCGCCAGTCTGCCGGTGGCGATGATCCCCAACTGTGCCGCCACCCGCCACGCCCACTTCCATCTCGACGGCTCGGGTCCGGCCAAGCTCGACCCGCCCAACCTGGATGATTGGCCGCGCATCACCTACGATGCCAGCAAGGGCAAACGCGTCAATCTCGACGCGGTCACCCGAGAGGAAGTCGCGGGCTGGCAGCCGGGCGACGTGTTGCTGCTCAACGGCAAGCTGCTCACCGGCCGAGACGCTGCACACAAGCGGATGATCGAGATGCTCAACAAGGGCGAGAAGCTGCCGGTGGACTTCGCCGACCGCTTTATCTACTACGTCGGCCCGGTCGACCCGGTGCGCGACGAGGTGGTTGGTCCGGCCGGCCCGACCACCGCCACCCGCATGGACAAGTTCACCCGCCAGATGCTCGAGCAGACGGGCCTCCTCGGCATGGTCGGCAAGGCCGAGCGCGGCCCGGCCGCCATCGAGGCGATCCGCGACAACAAGGCGGTCTACCTGATGGCCGTAGGCGGCGCCGCCTACCTGGTGTCGAAGGCCATCCGCGCCGCGCGCGTAGCCGCCTTCGCCGATCTCGGCATGGAGGCGATCTACGAGTTCGAGGTGAAGGACATGCCGGTGACGGTGGCGGTCGACGCGAAGGGCACGGCGGTGCACCAGACCGGCCCGCGGGAGTGGCAGGCCCGGATCGGCAAGATCCCTGTAGTGAAAGGCTAGCGGCGGCTCAGGCCAGGCGCTTCAGCTTGGCCTCGGCGTCTTCGACTTTCATCCCCAGCCGCAGCTCGGCATCGATCAGCTTGAGCAGCGGCATCAGCTGCATGGCAAGGGACATCAGATGCGGCTGCAGGCCGGCCGCCTCGCCTGCCTGCAACAAAGCCATGGCGTCCTCGACGCCCAGCCCCGGCAGCGGCGCCTCGGCCTCGGCTTCCGGCGCAATCGGCTCGATGGAGGCCTCCTCCTGCACCGCCCGACCCTCCGCCAGCTGCAGCAGATGGGTCATGGTCTGCCAATCGTCGTCTTTGCTGTTGGCCAGGCCGAATTTCAGGCCGACCTCAACCCGCTCGCCGCGGTAGCTGATGGTGGCGTTGCGGATGGTCTGGTCCAGGCGGTTGGCGAAGGCGCGGGCATCCTCCAGGCCGATGCCGGGGCAGACCACGGTGAATTGCGCCGGCCCGGTCTGTGACACCGTGTCCTCCAGCCTCACGCGCTTGGACAGCACGGCGCGGAACTGCTTGATCAACTGCTCGCCTATGGGGCGGCCGAGCTTGCCGACCAGATCCTCGAAGCGGTCGAGTTCGACCACGATCACGCTGATCTCTCCGCCGTGGCGCTGGGCCAGGGCCAGGGCCTGCCGCCCCTGCTGCTTCAGGTATTCCTCGGTGGGCAGGCCGGATTCCGGATCGACCATCACCTGCTTGGCCATCGCCTGCAGTTCGTTGCGGGTCTGCGCCAGCTTGACCAGGGCATCGAGGCGGGCCAGCAGTTCCGAAGTGCCGATGCCCTTGGTGATGAAGTCGGTGGCGCCCAGTTCCTTGGCGCGATGCCGCGCCGACTCGTCCTCGTCGCCGGAAATCATGATCACCGGCATCTCGCGCAGGCGCCCGAGCTTGGACTCGCGGATGCGCTGCAGCAGCCCGTAGCCGTCGAGCTTGGGCATGCTCAGGTCCGAGATCAGCACCTGGATGCCCGGGTCCACCATCAGGGTCTGCCAGCCGGCCTCGCCGTCGGCGTCCTCGCGCACGTCGAATCGGCCCTTGATGTGCTTGATGATGGTGGCGCGCACCATGCGCGAATCGTCTACGATCAGCACCCGCGGCAGCGGGGTGGCGGCGGCTTCGCTCATGGCGTCAGGCGCAGTCCACCACGACCCGGCCGTGGGCCTGGCCCTGGATGAACGATTCGAAGACCGGCGGCAAATCGTCGAGCTTGACGCTGCGCGTCATCGCCGCCAGATGGGCAGGACGCATGTCGCCGGCCAACCGTTCCCAGACCCTGCGACGCAAGGGCATGGCGGTGTAGCCGGAATCGATGCCGAGCAGGCTGGCGCCGCGCAGGATGAAGGGCGCCACGCTGGTGTTGAGGCTCATGCTGGCCGCCAGGCCGATGCTGGCGATGGTGCCGTTCTGCTGCATGGTGCTGGTCATCCAGGCCAGCACCTCGCCGCCGAGATTGTCGACGGCGCCGGCCCACAGGGCCTTGTCGAGCGGCTTGATCTTGGACAGATCGAGGCTGGCGCGCAGCATCACTTCCCTGGCCCCCAGCCCCTTCAGGTAGTCCGTCTGGCTTTCCTTGCCGGTCAGGGCCACCACTTCATAGCCCAGCCGCGCCAGGATGTCGATGGCGATGCTGCCCACCCCGCCGGTGGCGCCGCTGACGATGACCTTGCCGTTTTCCGGCTTCAGGCCGTTCTCCTCCATGCGCACGATGCCGAGCGCGGCGGTGTAGCCGGCGGTGCCGAGCGCCATGGCATCGAACAGGGACATCCCCTTCGGCAGGGGCACCACCCAGTCGGCCGGCACCCGACCGTATTCGGCATAGCCGCCGTGGTGTGCCACCCCGATGTCGTAGCTGGTGGCGATCACCGGATCGCCTTCCTTGAAGCGGGGGTCGCTGCTGCTCACCACCGTGCCGGCCATGTCGATGCCGCCGATGCAGGGATAGCGGCGAATGATCCTGCCGGCGCCGGTGGCGGCCAGCGCATCCTTGTAGTTCACGCTCGAACAGGCGATCCGCAGCGTCACCTCGCCCTTGTCCAGCCGGCCTTCCTCGAACCGGGTGAAACCTGCGACGGTCTTGCCATCCTTCTGGTCGATCAGATAGGCCTTGAACGGACTCATGAGCATTTCTCCGGCTGTTACAGGCCGCGGATGGAAGCCGAGGCCGTTGTATCGATTATACCCAAGCCAATCCTGTTTTTCTTTATTCGTCAAAAGGCTGCAAAATTTTCTTCAAGTCGAGACGCATATCGGGCTTTACATTCCGGATCCAGCCGGTTATATTCAAGTCCATGAATTTACGCAAGATTGCACTTGCGGTGGGTTTGCTGGCGGCTTCTGGCGCCGGATTCTGCGCCGAAGCCTCCGAAGATCCAGCGCCGCCTTCCCTGCTGAGCCGCTACGCCGCCAACGCCGAGGAACTGGTGCTGCGCGCGCTGTCGCTGGTCGGCGTGACCTACCGCCGGGGCGGCGAATCGCCCGACACCGGCTTCGACTGCAGCGGTCTGGTCCGGCATGTGTTCAGGGAATCCCTCGGCCTGAGCCTGCCCCGCACCTCGCGAGACATCAGCCGGATCGGCGAAACCGTCCGGCGCGACGAACTGCAGCCCGGCGACCTGGTGTTCTTCAACACCCTGCG
>JADLGU010000405.1 GCA_020849155.1 Rhodocyclaceae bacterium
AGGTGAGCGAAGACTTCAATCCCGGCGGCCCGCGTCCGCCCGAGATGCCGGGAAACGTCTACTCCATGCCGGGTGTCCTGCGCGACGACTTTCTCGTCGCCTGGTGGCTGCAGGGCTTTTACAACGGGCTGCCCAATTTCGAGCGCGGCACGTCCTGGGATACCGATTCGCTGGTCCTAAACAAGTATTTCATCGACCGGATACGCAAGCAGGCGCAGGTCGAGGCCGTCGTCGGCCCGGCGAAAGATGCGGTCAAGCAGAATGCGTTTCAAATGCTGTCCAAACTCCGCTGCGGCCAATCCGGCACGTTCACCAACCGCGGTCGCGAGATCGTCATGGGCGACGACGACAGCTACAGCGTGCACCTCGCCATCGGTTCCTTCAGCATCTTCTGGGAGGCGACCTGCCAGGTCGGACCCAAGCGCTGCTGCCTCAAGAGCGCGGACAGCCTTTCGGGGTACGAGGAAAACGCCCCCTATACCTGCAAGATCGATTTCACCATTTACGACAATTTCAACTTTAGCTGGAAATCCGGCACCGGCGGCACCGGCCTGCTCAAGCGCATCAATCCGCTCGGGTGGTTGGGCACCAGTTTCCACCAGTACGGCCGCTGGAGCGAGACCGTCAGCGGAACGCGGCGCCGCGACATGTCGGCTGCCGATGTGGCGGCATATTGCTGCACCAAGCCGCAGACGCCGCCCCCACCCCCGCCGCCTCCGCCGCCACCGCCCGTGCAGCCGCCGCCGGTGACGCCTCCGCCGGGCGACGCGCAGCCGCAACCCTGTCCGGAATGCGACCCGATCGCGCGCGACATCGAGCTGACGCGTCAGGCAATCGCCAAGGAAGAGGCGGAGATCGGCAAGTTCCAGCGCCTGCGCGAGGACAATCGGAAGAAGCAGAAAGAGCTCGGCGACAAGATCCGCGAGCTGCAGAGCGAGTTGGAGAAAGGCCAATGGACGGCCTCCGGCACCGATACCGAGACCGGCATCACCAAGGAATACGATGCCACGCGCGGCGACGGCAATGTGCATGTCACCGTGCGCGACGCGAGCGGCCGGGTGACGGATTCCTATTCCTACGCGCGAAGCCGCAACACCACCGAGATCCGCCACAAGATCGAGACATTCGAGAAGCTGCTGCAGGGTTTGCGCGACGACGAGGCTTACATCGACAGGGCGATCCGCGCGGCACAAGAGCGCAAGGCACGGCTGGAAGCCGATCTGAAACGACTCCAGGCCGAATTGGAGGAATGCCTGAAGCGCTGCCGCGGCGTCACGCAGACGCCGCGCCAGGACGTGCGCATCGGGCAGGACCCGACGCCGACGAAGACCGGTGGCGAATGCGCCTTCGCGTCGGCCAAGCCCGTCGTCATCGGACCGCGCGAGCAGTTCGGCTATGGCGAGGAGCAGAAGGCGGGCGAGGTCGGCAAGGCGGCGCTGGGAATTCTCGGCGGTTTCCTTGGCGGCAGGGGTGGCGGTGGCGGCGGAGGGGGTGGCAGTCCCTTTCAGAGTGGCCCGTCTGGCGGCGACAAGCCGCGCCTTGCCGACGACCCGATCCGCGACAAGCAGACCTTCACCGACGCGCAGACCGGAACGGCGATCCAGGTCGGCGCGCAATACCGACCGGACGGCAAACTGTTGGTGAGCGTGGGTGTCGACAAGGCCGAGGACAAGGGCGTGGTGCACCAGGCGACGATGGAGCGGCTGCAGTACCTGCCTTCGGGGGGCTGCTCGACGCAGGTGGCTGAACCCGTCGACTGGCTGCACTACGAGATCTGGGAAGACTGGTGGGCTAAGATCCGCATCCAGCGCTACGAGAGCGTCGACGGCGGGCCCTGGCGCAAGACGCACGATACCGGCTGGCGCGACTGGGGCAGCGGCACCCGACTGCTGGAGAGCGGCACGATGAGCACCGATCAGATTCCGCGCACGGCATGGGGCTCGATGGGCGCCGACCGCGCCTTCGGCGGACCGCGCGCGGCCGGTGCGCTGTTCGATCCGGGCAAACCGACGGTGACGGGGCAACCGGCTGCGGAGCGATTGGTGGTGCATGTCAGCCAGCCGGGCAAGGATCCGGTGACGACCATACCGTTCACGCTGTACCCCACCTACGGCGCCGATGGCAAGGTGAAGTACACCGACCAGACGCCCGACTGGAATGCGCTGCGAATGCAACGCGTGCCGGACAAGATGGGCGGCGGCATGCAGCAGATCGATCCGCCCGCAACGGGCGCCGCGCCGCGCGAGAGCATTCTCGACTCGATCGACTCCGGCGTGGGGAAGACGCCCCTGGCGAAATGAGAGCGGCAAAGGGCGGGGGATGCTTCCGATATAATCGGCCGCATCCCCTTCTTCCTTCGCACCCATGAAATACCGCGACCTGCGCGACTTCATTGCACAACTCGAAAGCCTCGGCGAACTGAAGCGCATCGGCGCCGAGGTCGATCCGAAGCTGGAGATGACCGAGGTGTGCGATCGCGTGCTGCGCGCGGGCGGTCCGGCGCTGCTCTTCGAGAAGCCCAAGGGACATTCGATGCCGGTGCTCGGCAACCTGTTCGGCACGGTAAAGCGCGTGGCACTGGGCATGGGCGTGGCGGCGGATGCGGATCCGCTCAAGGCGCTGCGCGGCATCGGCGAACTGCTCGCCACGCTCAAAGCGCCTGAGCCGCCGCGCGGGCTGAAAGATGCATGGGATAAAATACCACTATTAAAACAAATACTTACCATGAG
>JADLGU010000406.1 GCA_020849155.1 Rhodocyclaceae bacterium
AGGTGAGCGAAGACTTCAATCCCGGCGGCCCGCGTCCGCCCGAGATGCCGGGAAACGTCTACTCCATGCCGGGTGTCCTGCGCGACGACTTTCTCGTCGCCTGGTGGCTGCAGGGCTTTTACAACGGCCTGCCCAATTTCGAGCGCGGCACGTCCTCGGATACTGATTCGCTGGTCCTAAACAAGTATTTCATCGACAGGATACGCAAGCAGGCCCAGGTCGAGGCCGTCGTCGGCCCGGCCAAAGACGCGCTCAAGCAGAACGCGTATCAGATGCTGTCGAAGCTCGCCTGCGGCCAGTCCGGCACGTTCAGCAACCGCGGGCGCGAGATCGTCATGGGCGACGACGACAGCTACAGCGTCCACCTGGCCATCGGTTCGTTCAGCATCTATTGGGAAGCGACCTGCCGGGTCGGCCCGAAGCGCTGCTGCGTCAAGAGCGCGGACAGTCTTTCGGGCTACGAGGAGAGCGCGCCCTATTCGTGCAAGGTCGACTTCACCATCTACGACAACTTCAATTTCAGCTGGAAAACCGGCACCGGCGGCACAGGTCTGCTCAAGCGCATCAATCCACTGGGCTGGTTCGGCACCAGCTTTCACCAGTACGGCCGCTGGAGCGAAACGATCGAAGGAACGCGCAGGCGCGACATGTCGGCGGCCGACGTGGCGGCCTTCTGCTGTACCAAGCCGAAGACGGTCGTCGATCCGCCCCCGCCACCCCCGCCGCCGGTGCAGCCGCCACCGGTGACGCAGCCGCCGCCCGCCGACGCACCGCCCCAGCCCTGTCCGGAATGCGATCCGATCGCGCGCAGCATCGAGCTGACGCGCCAGGCCATCGCCAGGGAGGCGGCCGAGATCGTCAAGTTCGAGCGCCTGCGCGAAGACAACCGGAAGAAGCAGAAGGAACTTGGCGACAAGATTCGCGAGCTGCAGAGCGAACTGGAGAAGGGCCAGTGGACGGCCTCGGGAACCGACACGGAAACGGGGATCACCAAGGAGTACGATGCCACGCGCGGCGACGGCAACGTGCATGTCACCGTGCGCGATGCCGCCGGCCGGGTGATCGACAGTTATTCCTATGCGCGCAGCCGTAACACGACCGAGATCCGTCACAAGATCGAGACGTTCGAGAAGCTGCTGCAAGGCCTGCGCGACGACGAGGCCTACATCGACAAGGCGATCAAGGCCGCGCAGGAACGCAAGGCGCGGCTCGAAGCGGAGCTGAAGCGCCTGCAGGCGGAGCTGGAGGAATGCCTGAAGCGCTGCCGCGGCATGACGCAGACGCCGCGCCAGGGCGTGCGCATCGGGCAGGACCCGAAAGTAGGGCGTCCTGGCGGCGAGTGCGCCTTCGCTCCGGCGAAACCCGTCACCATCGGCCCGCGCGAACAGTTCGGCTACGGCGACGAGCAGAAGGCGGGCGAGGTGGGCAAGGCGGCGATCGGCATTCTCGGCGGCTTCCTCGGCGGCCGCGGCGGCGGAGGAGGGCGCAGCGGCGGCGGCCCCTTCCAGGGCGGCCCGTCCGGTGCCGACAAGCCGCGTCTCGCCGACGATCCGATCCGCGACAAGCAGACCTTCACCGATGCGCAGACCGGAACGGCGATCAAGGTAGGCGGCCAGTACCGGCCCGACGGCAAGCTGCTGGTGAGCGTGGATGTCGACAAGGCCGAGGACAAGGGCGTGGTGCATCAGGCGACGATGGAGCGGCTGCAGCCGCAACCGGACGGCGGCTGCAAGACGCAGGTGGCCGAGCCGGTCGAGTGGCTGCATTACGAGATCTGGGAGGACTGGTGGGCGAAGATCCGCATCCAGCGCTACGAGAGCGTCGACGGCGGGCCGTGGCGCAAGACGCACGACACCGGCTGGCGCGACTGGGGCAGCGGCTCCCGCCTGCTGGAGAGCGGCACGATGAGCGCCGACCAGATCCCGCGCACGGCCTGGGGCTCGATGGGCGCCGACCGCGCCTTCGGCGGGCCGCGTTCGGCCGGCGCGGTGTTCGATCCGGGCAGGCCGATGGTGACAGGGCAGCCGGCGCCGGAGCGCCTCGTGGTGCATGTCACCCAGCCGGGCAAGGATCCGGTGACGACGATCCCGTTTACGCTCTACCCGACCTACGGCGCCGACGGAAAAGTCAGTTACGGCGATACGGCGCCCGACCTGGATGCCTTGAGGAAAACGAAGCTGCCCATGGGCGGCGGCATGCAGCAGATCGATCCGCCCGCAACGGGCGCCGCACCGCGCGAGAGCATTCTCGAATCGATCGACTCCGGCGTCGGCAAGACGCCCCTGGCGAAATGAGGGCAGCGAAGGACAGGGGATGCATCCGATATAATCGGCCGCGTCCCCTTCTTTCTTCGCACCCATGAAATACCGCGACCTGCGCGACTTCATCGCGCAACTGGAGAAGCTCGGCGAGCTCAAGCGCATCGTCGCAGAGGTCGATCCTAAGCTGGAGATGACCGAGGTCTGCGACCGCGTGCTGCGGGCGGGCGGGCCGGCGCTGCTCTTCGAGAAGCCCAAAGGACATGCGATGCCGATGCTCGCCAACCTGTTCGGCACGCCGCACCGCGTGGCGCTGGGAATGGGCGCCGAGTCCATCGCGGCGCTGCGCGAAGTCGGCAGGCTGCTTGCGAACCTGAAGGAGCCCGAACCGCCGCGCGGCCTGAAGGACGCCTGGGACAAGCTGCCGCTGCTGAAGAAGCTGATCGACATGGCACCGAAGGAAAGCTCTTCCGCGCCGTGCCAGGAGACGGTGTGGGAGGGCAAGGACGTCGACCTCGCGCGCCTGCCGATCCAGACCTGCTGGCCGGGCGACGCGGCGCCGCTCATCACCTGGGGGCTGACCGTCACGCGCGGGCCGCTGAAGGCGCGCCAGAACCTCGGCATCTACCGCCAGCAGGTCATCGCGCCGAACAAGGTCATCATGCGCTGGCTGCCGCATCGCGGCGGCGCGCTCGACTTCCGCGACCACACGCTCAAGCATCCCGGCCAGCCCTTCCAGGTGGCGGTGGCGCTCGGCGCCGACCCGGCAACAATGCTCGCCGCGGTGACGCCGGTGCCGGACACGCTGTCCGAGTACCAGTTCGCCGGGCTGCTGCGCGGATCGAAGACGGAAGTGGTGAAATGCCTCGGTTCCGAGTTGCAGGTGCCGGCTTCCGCCGAGATCGTGCTGGAGGGCGTGATCCATCCGAACGAGTCCGCGATGGAAGGCCCCTACGGCGACCACACCGGCTACTACAACGAGCGCGCCGAATTTCCCGTCTTCACCATCGAGCGCATGACGCTGCGCCGCGAGCCGATCTACCACAGCACCTACACCGGCAAGCCGCCCGACGAGCCGGCCATGCTCG
>JADLGU010000407.1 GCA_020849155.1 Rhodocyclaceae bacterium
AGCGCCGGCCGGCGTCGCCAGAAGAAGGACGCCAGCCAGGCGCCGAGCGCCGCCACCATGGTGACGTGCAGCCCGGAGATCGACATCAGGTGCGAGATGCCGGTGCGGGCGAAGAGCTGCCACTGCCCGCCGTCGATGGCGCGCTGGTCGCCCACCACCAGCGCCACCAGCACGCCGGCGTAGTCGCGCTCCGGCAGGGCGCGCAGGAAGCGCGCGCGGATCGATTCGCGCAGCCGCTCGACGGCGTAGGCCGGGCGCCAGACGAAGGCCTCGAGGCGCCGGTTGCCTTCCGTCGGGCGCACGTAGCCGGTGGCGCGGATGCCGCGCTCGAACAGCCAGGCCTCGTAATCGAAGCCGTGGGGATTGAGGTTGCCGTGCGGGCGCTTCAACCGCACCGTCAGCTGCCAGCGCTCGCCGGCGCGGATCTGCGGCAGGACGTGGCGCGCCTCGTCCTCCTCCGGGCGCAGGCCGGCATACCAGGCGAGGGAAACCCGCCTCGGCACGGTCGCCTCGGCCTGCTCCACGTCGAACTCGAAGCGCACGCCGTTCTCATAGCGCTGCGGCAGGCCGGCGATGACCCCGGTCAGCAGGATGTCGCGTCCCTCGTTCTCCGTCGGCAAGCGGTCCGCCAGCCGCCACTGCGCCAGCGCGGCCGCCCAGACAAAACCCGCCAGCAGCGCCGCCAGGCCGGCTGCCGCCAGCCGCCCGTTCCCGCGCAGGCGCCAGGCGGAAAAAGTCAGTCCCGCCAGGACGGCGAGGAGCGCCGCCGGCAGGCGCCATTCCGGCAGTTCGGCCTGCCGCTGCAGCAGCCACACGCCCAGGGCGAAGCAGAGGATTGACAATCGCATGGAGCGCGATTTTAAGCGCGCGGCATCCGCAGCGGGCTAAAATGACGCGCCATGCGCAAGCATCTCCGCAAATTCCTGCCCGATCACGAGGCGATCCGCACCAATCGCTGGCTGGCGCCGTTCGAGAACACCCTGCTGCATCCGCGCCTGTGGCACCTCAACCGGCGCTCCGCTGCGGGCGGCTTTGCCGTGGGGCTTTACTGCGGCCTGATTCCCGGCCCTTTCCAGATGCTGGGCGCGGCCGTCTTCGCGGTCGCCTTCCGCGTCAACCTGCCGCTCGCCCTGTTCACCACCCTCTACACGAATCCGTTCACCATCATCCCGCTTTACCTGGTCGCCTACCGCCTGGGCCTTTTCGCCCTGGGCGCCGAGAGCGGGACGTTCGTCCCCCCGCCGGAGCACGGCGTCGGCAACCTGCTCGAATGGATGCGGGCAATGGGGGATTGGATGCTGGGGCTGGGGGCGCCGCTCGCATTCGGCGTTCTGCTGCTGGCGAATGTCCTGGCCGCGCTCGGCTACGCCATCGTGCGCCTCGGCTGGCGCCTTTACCTGATTCGCGCCTGGCGCAAGCGGCGCCTGCACCGCAACGCAAGGACATCCTGAGAAATGGCCCAGCCCCCGCTGCGCGGCATCTTCGTCAAGTTCCTCTGGTCCATAGCGGCGCTGGTCGCCGTCATGGCCATCGGCACCTACGGCTATCACGTCATCGGCGGCGACAAGTACACCACGCTCGACGCCTTCTACATGACGTTCATCACGCTGGCCACCATCGGCTACGGCGAGATCATCGACATGACCAACAACCCGGCCGGCCGCATCTTCACCATCTTCATCGGCACGGCCGGGCTGGGCACCCTGTGGTTCATGTTTTCCACCCTCACGGTGTTCATCCTGGAGACCGACCTCAACACGGCATGGCGGAGAAGGCGCATGGAAAAGATCATCAAGCGGCTGCACGGCCACTACATCGTCTGCGGCTACGGCCGCGTCGGGCGCAACGTCGCCCAGGAGCTGGAGACGACCCACCGCCACTTCGTCGCCATCGACGAGGACGAGCAGATGCTGGAAACGCAGAAGGAGACGAACCCGGCCCTGCTGTTCCTGCACGGCGACGCCTCCGACGACGACATGCTGATCCGCGCCGACATCGAGGACGCCAAGAGCGTCTTCGCCGTCACCGGCGACGACAGCAAGAACCTGATGATCGCGCTGACGGCGAAGCAGCTCAATCCGAACGTGCGGGTGGTGGCGCGCTGCCACGAGCTGAGGAACGCCGAGAAGATGAAAAAGGCCGGCGCCGACACGGTGGTCTCGCCCGACTTCACCGGCGGCATGCGCATCGCCTCGGCGATGGTGCGCCCGCACGTCGTCTCCTTCCTCGACGAGATGCTGCGCACCGAGCACCGGCTGCGCATCGAGGAGGTGCCGGTGCCGAAGCACTTCGAGCCGCGCACGCTGGGCGCGCTTTCCCTCAGCAGTCCGGACTTCGTGCTGCTGGCGGTGCGCAAGCACGGCGACTGGGTGTTCAATCCGGGCGAGGATTTTCTCGTCGAGCCGGGCAACACCCGGGTGGCGATGGCCTCGCCGCACGGGCGGCAGGAGCTGGAGGCGGCGCTCCTCCCTAGCTGACCCGGTAGCGCCGGATATCCTCCTGCAGGCCGGCCGCCAGGCGTTCCATCTGCTGCGCCGTGGCGGTGGCCTCGACCACCGCGGCATTGTTCTCCTCGGCCATCCGGGCGATGCGCTCGACGTTGGCGCCGATCTCGGCGCTGGCCGCGCTCTGCTCCTTCAGCGCCGTAGAGATGTCGCTCACCGAATGCACCACCCGCAGCGCGCCGGAACGGATGCGCGCCATCGCCTCGCCGGCGCGGGTGGCCAGCGCCACGCCGCCCTCGACGCGGGCCACGCCGGCGTTCATGCTCTGCACCGCGTTGCCGGTGCCGCTCTGGATCGCCGCGATCATGCCGGCGATGTCCTGGGTCGACTTGGCGGTGCGCTCGGCGAGCTTGCGCACCTCGTCGGCCACCACCGCGAAGCCGCGCCCCGACTCGCCGGCGCGCGCCGCCTCGATGGCGGCGTTGAGGGCCAGCAGGTTGGTCTGGTCGGCGATGTCCTTGATGACGTTCACGATGTCGGTGATGCGCTCCGACTGGCGGCCGAGCTCCTCGATCAGCCGCGCCGACTGCTCGACCGAAGCGGCGATCTGCTTCATTTCGTCCACCGTCCGCTGCACCACCTCGCTGCCTTCCTCCGAGAGGCTGCCGGATTCGGTCGAGATCGTCTCGGCCTGCCGCGCGTGTTCGGCGATCTGCTCGATGCCCGCGGTGGTCTGTTCCACCGAGGCCGCCATGGCGGCGGCCGCCTGGCTCTGCCGGCGCGAACCGTCCTGGATGTGTGTCGCCGAACCGGCCACGGCACCGGCCGCCACGGTGACCTGGCCGGCGCCCGCCTGGACCTTGCCGATCAGCCCGCCGAGCACGCCGGCCATCGTGTCGAAGCCCGCGCCCACCGCCGCCAGCTCGTCCC
>JADLGU010000408.1 GCA_020849155.1 Rhodocyclaceae bacterium
CGCACCGGCAGGCGGATGAGGTCGTCGAAGTCCACCGCCTGGTAGGCGCGCAGGGCCTGTTCGTAGTCGGCGTAGAGGCGGGCCGCCGCCAGCCCCAGCTCGTCCTCGGCCCGCGACAGCGCCTCGTTCGGTTCGACGAGCGCGTTCTTCCAGCCGGAGATGCGCCACTGCAACGCCTTCAGGCGCGCCTTGTCGGCCTCCCCGGCCAGTTCGGCCAGCACCGTGCCGCTGTCGGCGGCGTCGAAGATGGAGAAGCGCGGTTTGAGGGCGAGGGCCTTCGCCTCCTGGCGCAGGATGCGCGCCCCCAGCGCGTGGAAGGTGCAGACGTTGAGCGTCTCGAGCGATTGCCCCGGCAGCAACTGCTTCGCCCGCTCGCGCATCTCCTTGGCCGCCTTGTTGGTGAAGGTGATGGCGGCGATCTGCTCGGGCCTGAAGCCGCGCTGCTCGACGAGATGGGCGATCTTCTGCGTGATGACGCGGGTCTTGCCGGAACCGGCGCCGGCCAGCACCAGCAGCGGGCCGTCCAGATAGCGCACCGCTTCGCGCTGCGGCGGGTTGAGTGTTGCGGACATCGAAAAGTCGGTCCCGCCGGGACGGCGGGGCAGGTTATTTGAGGGCGCCGAACACCTTCTGCAGCAGGCTGCTGGCCTGGCCGAGCGGATTCTTGCGGATCGCCCGCTCCTCCTCGGCGATCATCAGGAACAGGCCGTCGAGCGCCTTCTCCGTGACGTAGGCTTCCAGGCTGGCGTCCTTCTTGTCGATCAGATCGAGCTTGGCGGCCTGCTTGGCGTAGCGGTTGTATTTCTTGGCCAGTTCCACCCGCTCGGTCGCCTGCCTGACGATGGGCAGGAACTTCTCGGTGAGCGGCGCCGAGGTGGTGCGCTGGAAGTACTGCGTCACCGAATCGTCGCCGCCGCTGAGGATGGCCTTGGCGTCCTGCAGGGTCATCTGCTTGACGGCGTTGAGCAACAACTCCTTCGCCTCCGGCACGGCGGCCTCGGCGGCGCGGTTCATGGTGAGGATGAGCTCGTCGGCATGCTTGCCCATGCCGAGCTTGCGCATCAGCTTCTCGGCCTTCTGCAGGTTTTCCGGCAGGGGGATCTTCACCTTCGGGTTGCCGAGGAAGCCGTCCGGCTTGCCCAGGCTGGCCACCGCCGCCGTCGCGCCCTGGCTGAGCGCCTGGCGCAGCGCGCCGCCGCTCTCTTCCGGACTGATGGCATCGAGGCCGGCGGCCCGCGCCGGCGAGAGGGTGACAAGCAGGAACAAAGCGATGAAAATGCGCAGGGGATTGGCCATTGCGGGACTCCGGTGCTGAAGCCGCATTCTCGCACGAAGGAGACGGGCATGGGCGCACCGAGCTGGAAACAATACTTCATCTACCAGGCCGACTATCAGCACTGGGCCGACGAGGTCCTGTTCGAAAGCCTCGACCGGCTCGAGGCGAAGGCGCTGGCCGAGCCGCAGGGGCTGTTCTTCTCGAGCATCCATCGGACGGTGGACCACATCCTGGTGGTGGCCGAGCTGTGGCGCCTGCGCCTGCAGGGCGAGAGCCCGATCGTCGACTTCAAGCGGCTGCACCATCCCGACTGGCGCGAACTGAAGAGCGCCCTGCGCCAGGAGGTGCGCGGCCTGCAGCACTGGCTGGAGACCAAGCCGGAGGCCTTCTTCGAGTCGGAAGTCGCCTATCGCGGCTCGGACGGCAAGGAGCGCCGCAACTGGGTGCGCGACGTGCTCACCCACATGATGGGCCACATGGTGCACCACCGCGGCCAGATTTCCGCCGTCGCCACCCGGCTCGGCGCGCCGGCGCCGGAAATGGATTACATGTACTACAAGCGGGCGGTCGATTCGGCACTGGGCAAGTCGGCACAAGGCGATTAGCGATTCACTCGGGAGGTTCGCCATGCTCGGATACCTCGGTCTGGCCGGAATGCTCGCATTCGCGGCGCCCTGCCTGGCGCAACGGCTCGCGGATCCGGGCCCCCTGCCGGCCGCCACGGCGCCCACCTCGACCACTCCGGCAGCGCTGCGCAACCTGGAGCCGGCCCCCACCCTGCCGCTGCTCGAAGACCCGCTCAAGGCGCTCGGGCCGCTGCCCGACCCCGCGCGGTTTCCGCCGCGCGTCAAAGACTGGATGCGTCTGCGCGGCATTGGTCTGGCACGCGACGGCGAGATCCCCAGCGCGGAAGAGATGCCAGGCTATGTACGCAAGGCCGGCGGCGGTGTGCTGGGAAGCATGAACAACGCAGACATCGAAGCCGTCGCGATGATTGTCCTGATGACGGCGGCGAAGAATGCCCATGAAGACCTCAAGTCGATCATGGAAGAAATGAAGGCCGCGAAGAACAAGGATTCGCGGCCGGACGATGGGGCGGACGAACTGGACTCGTTGCGCCTGCAAAAGACCGTGAATCGCCTCTCCAAGCTCACGAGCACGCTGAGCAACCTGCTGAAGAAGAAGAACGAGACCGAGCGGGAGGCTGCCCAGAACCTCAAGTAGGCCGACAACCCGATCAGCTCACGCCGGCCTGGTGCGCCTGCAGGTCGGCGTGGTAGCTGGAGCGCACCATCGGCCCGCAGGCGGCGTTGGAAAAGCCCATGGCCCGCGCCTCGCGCTCATACAGGGCGAAGACCTCGGGATGCACGTAGCGCAGCACCGGCAGGTGGTGGCCGGAGGGCGCCAGGTACTGGCCGACGGTGAGCATGTCCACATCGTGGGCGCGCAGGTCGCGCATCACGGCGAGGATCTCCTCGTCGCTCTCGCCGATGCCGACCATCAGGCCCGACTTGGTCGGAATGGCCGGATTGCGCGCCTTGTAGGCCTGCAGCAGCGCCAGCGAATGGGCGTAGTCGGCGCCGGGGCGCGCCTGCTTGTAGAGGCGCGGCACGGTTTCCAGGTTGTGGTTGAAGACGTCCGGCGGTTCGGCGCCCAGGATGTCGAGGGCGATGTCCATGCGGCCGCGGAAATCCGGCACGAGGATCTCGATCCGCGTTGCAGGGGAAGCCGCGCGCACGGCGCGGATGCAGTCGGCGAAGTGCTGTGCGCCGCCGTCGCGCAGGTCGTCACGGTCGACGCTGGTGACGACGACGTAGTTGAGCTTCATCGCCGCCACGGTCTGCGCCAGCTGCGCCGGTTCCTGCGCATCGGGCGCGAGCGGCTTGCCGTGGCCGACGTCGCAGAACGGGCAGCGCCGGGTGCACAGGTCGCCGAGGATCATGAAGGTGGCGGTGCCCTTGCCGAAGCACTCGCCGATGTTCGGGCAGGAGGCCTCCTCGCACACCGTGTGCAGGGCGGCATCGCGCAGGATGCGCTTCACCTCGCCGAAGCGCGCCTGGCTGTTGCCGGCCCTGGCGCGGATCCAGGCCGGCTTCTTCAGCGGCGCCGCGGCCGGCACCACCTTGATGGGGATGCGCGCCGTCTTGGCCGCGCCCTTCTGCTTCTCGCTGCTCATCGTTCGATCTGCCTTTCCAGTTGCGCCAGCAGCTTTCCGCCGGCGGCCTGCCAGTCGTCGGCGATGCCGAGCGTGCGCAGCTGCGTGACCCGCAAGCCCGGATAGCCGCAGGGATTGATTGCCGAATAGGGCCCGAGATCCATATCCACGTTGAGCGCCACGCCATGGTAGCAGCAGCCGCCCTTGACGCGCAGGCCCAGGGCGGCGATCTTGGCGCCGTCGACATACACGCCCGGCGCGCCGGAAAGGCGCTCGCCGCGCAGGCCGTACTCGGCGAGCAGATCGATCACCGCCTGCTCGATGCGGTTCACCAGCTCGCGCACCTTGAGGCCGCGCCGCGACAGGTCGACCAGCAGATACGCCACCGCCTGGCCGGGGCCGTGATAGGTGACCTGGCCGCCGCGGTCGATCTTCACCACGGGGATGCCGATGTCGGCGAGCAGGTGTTCCGGCTTGCCGCCCTGGCCCTGGGTGAATACCGGCGGATGGGCGGTGAGCCACAGCTCGTCGGGCGTGGCGGCGCTGCGTTCCGAGGTGAAGCGCTGCATGGCCCGCCAGGTGGCGGAAAAGTCGGTCTCCCCGAGACGGCGCTGGACCAGCCCGCTCACAACACCACCTTCACCAGCGGGTGGGCGGAGAGCTCGCGGTACAGCGCGTCGAGCTGTTCGCGCGAGACGGCGCGGATGGTGCAGGTCAGGCCGAGGTAGTTGCCCTGGGCGCTGGGCCGCATCTCGACGGTGGCGGGGTCGAAGTCGGGCGCATGGCGCAGCACCGCTTCCAGCACCGCCTGGGCCAGGCCGTCCTGCCGCTGTCCCATGACCTTGATCGGGAAGTCGCAGGGGAATCGCAGCAGCGTTTCGTCACTCAACGGCGCGCATCACCGTCCGCTTGAAGTCCTGGTACCAGGCGTACATGGCGGCGAACACCGGCCCCGGCCGGCCCGTGCCGACCGGCCGTCCGTCGAGCAGGACGATCGGCAGCACCTCCTTGGTGGAGGAGGTCATCCACAACTCGTCGGCGCCGCGCGCCTCCGCCTCCGCCACCGGCCGCAGCTCGGCCGCCAGGCCGTGGGCGGCGGCCAGTTCCAGCACCACGTCGTAGGTGATGCCGGGCAGCATCAGATGGTCCTTCGGCGGCGCCAGCAGCACGCCCCCCTTGACGGCGAAGATGTTGGAGGCGGCGCACTCGGTCATGCAGCCGTCGCGGAACAGGATGGTCTCGACGCAGCCGGCCTCGACCGCCTGCTGGCGCAGCAGGCAGTTGGCCAGCAGCGAAGTGGTCTTCAGGTCGCAGCGCAGCCAGCGGATGTCGGGGGCGGAAATCGTCGCGATGCCCTGCGCGCGCTGCGCCGGCGGCGGCGTGAGCAGCGGTTCGGACATGATGTACACGGTCGGTGTCACCCGTGCCGGGAAGGCGTGGTTGCGCCGGGTGTCGGCGCCGCGGGTGATCTGCAGGTACACCGACTGGTCCTCGCCGGCATTGCGGGCGACGATCTCGCCGATCAGCCGTGCCCACTCCGCCGCGCCGAGCGGATCGGCGAGGCGGATGCCGTCGAGCGTCTGGCGCAGGCGGGCCAGGTGCTCGGCCAGGCGGAAGGGCCGCCGCGAATAGACCGGGATCACCTCGTAGGCGCCGTCGCCGAAGAGGAAGCCGCGGTCCATCGCCGAAACCTTGGCCTCGGCGATCGGCATGAACTGCCCGTTGAGATAAACAGTCGTCACTGGAACCACAAACGCATCGTGTCCCAGGCCCGGCCGAAGAGGCCGGCCACCGGCACGGTTTCCAGTGCCACCACCGGATATTCGCCGAAGGGCTTGTCGTCGAGCGCGAGCTGCAAGGTGGCGATGCGCTGGCCCTTCTGCACCGGGGCCATCAGCGGCTGGTTGCTCACCAGGCTGGCCTTGAGCTTTTCGGCCATGCCCTTGGGCAGGGACAGTGTGAAGTCGTCGAGGAAGCCGGCCTTGACGTTGTTCTGGGCGCCCTTCCAGACCTTGAGCTGCGACACCGCCTGGTCCCTGGCGTAGAGCTTGACCGCGTCGAAGAACTGGAAGCCGAAGTTGAGCAGCTTCTGCGATTCCTGGGTGCGCAGGCCGTCCGAAGCCGTGCCCATCACCACTGAAACGAGGCGCCGCGAGCCGCGCTTGGCGGAAGCGATCAGGCAGAAGCCGGCGCTCTCGGTGTGGCCGGTCTTGACGCCATCCACGGCGGGATCGAGCCAGAGCAGGCGGTTGCGGTTGGCCTGGCTGATGCGGTTGTAGGTGTACTCGCGCAGGGCGTAGAGCGGGTAGTGCTCGGGGTAATCGCGGATCAGCGCCGCCGCCAGCGTGCCCAGGTCGCGCGCCGTGGTGTAGTGCTGCGGGTCGGGCATGCCGGTGGCGTTGGTGAAATGGGTGCCCTTCAGGCCGAGCCGCTGCGCCTCGCGGTTCATCAGCTGGGCGAAGGCTTCCTCGGAGCCGGCCGTCGCCTCGGCCAGCGCCACGCTGGCGTCGTTGCCCGACTGGACGATCATGCCGCGCATCAGTTCGTCCACGCTGACCGGGCGCTTGGGCTCGATGAACATGCGCGAGCCGGCGGCCTTCCAGGCCCGTTCGGAGACCGGCACCGCCTGCTCGGGGGCGAGCTTCTTCTCCCTGAGCGCGCCCAGCACCACGTAGGCCGTCATCAACTTGGTGAGCGAGGCCGGCTCGACCCGCTCGTCGGGGTTGTAGGAGGCCAGCGCCTGGCCTGTGGCGTAGTCCAGCAGCAGCCAGGATTTCGCCGCCACCGTCGGAGCCTGCGGCAGGATCTGCGAATGAGCCAGGGCGGAAACCGCCAGTGCGACAAGAAAAGCAAGAAACTTCATGGAGTTGAAACCTTGGAAAGGAGTGAAATTATACGACAGCAGCGCAAGCCTAGCGCTGCACCACGAAAGGCTTGAAGGCCAGCGCCTCGCGGATGCGCTCGGCGATCCGGCCGGCTTCCTGGGCGTCGCGGTAGGGGCCCAGGTGCAGGCGGTACATGCCGTCCTTGGCATGGACATGGATGGCTTCGCCGAGCCAGTCGAGCTGGCGCTGGAGGCGGGCGCGGAAGCTCTCGGCGTTGTCCTGGCTGCCGAAGGCGCCCAATTGCAGGAAGGTGCCGCGCAGCTCCTGCACGGCGGGCAGGGGCGGCGCCTCGGCCGGGGCGGCGGCAGCCAGCTCGGCGATCGGGTCGCCGGCAGCCTCCGCCGCCGGCGCAGGCCTTGCGGCCAGCAGCGTCCCGCCCGGCAGGACGCTCTCCACCTCGACCTGGGCGCTGCCGGCGGTGACATAGCCGAGTTTCCAGGCGGCGGCGTAGGAGAGGTCGATCAGGCGGTCGTGGAGGAAGGGGCCGCGGTCGTTGACGCGCACCACCACCGATTTGCCGTTGGCGAGATTGGTGACGCGGGCGTAGCTGGGGATCGGCAGCGTCGGGTGCGCCGCGGTCATGGCG
>JADLGU010000409.1 GCA_020849155.1 Rhodocyclaceae bacterium
GGAATAGTTGGTCTGGCCGAAGGCGCCCTTCTGGCCGTTCACCGAGGAGACGTTGATGACGCGGCCCCAGCCGCGATCCATCATGCCATCCATCACCTGCTTGGTCATGTTGAAGACGCTGTCGAGGTTGGTCTTCATCACCACGTCCCAGTCGCCCTTGGTCATCTTCTTGAAGGTCATGTCGCGCGTGATGCCGGCGTTGTTCACCAGGACATCGACCGGGCCGAGCTCCTTTGCCACCGTCTCCGCGCAAGTCTTGCAGGAATCGTAATCGGCGACATCGCAGGGATAAGCGCGGAAATCGTAGCCCTGCGCCTTCATCTGCTTCAGCCATTCTCCAGCCTTGGTATTGCTGGGACTGTAGGTCGTCACCACCTTGTAGCCCAGCGCAGCCATCTTGATGCAGACCGCTTCGCCCAGCCCGCCCATGCCCCCGGTAATCAGCGCCACTCTCGACATGATCATCTCTCCTTTGCTTGATGGGGATATTGCTTGTCGCAGCCTGTCGCGTTCCCCTATCCGCGGCTAGGCCTTTTCCTTGACGTAACGTCCCGGGGCCGCCTCGATCGGCCGGTGACGGCGGCTACCGAGCGTTCCCCTCGCCGGTCTCTGCGGGCCGGCAAACTGCTTGAGCCATTCTATCCAATGCGGCCACCAGCTTCCCTTGTGCTCCGTCGCCCCGGCCAGCCAGTCCTCGGCCGTGGCGGCATCGGCGTCGTTGCGCCAGTGGCTGCGCTTGCCCGAAGCCGGTGGATTGATCACCCCGGCGATGTGGCCGGATGCACCCATGACGAAGGTGGTCGCGCCGCCGAGGATGCCGCGCGACTGGTAGGCGCTCTTCCAGGGCACGATGTGGTCTTCGCGGCTGGAATAGATGTAGGCCGGCATGTCGAGCCGGGAGAGGTCCGCCGTGGCGCCGCACATCGCCAGCCGGCCCGGTTCGCGCAGGGCATTCTCCAGATAGAGGTGGCGCAGGTACCAGACGGCGAAGGGGCCCGGCAGGTTGGTGCTGTCGGCGTTCCAGTAGAGCAGATCGAAGGCCGCCGGCTTGCCGCCCTTCAGGTAGTTGCCGACGACGTACTGCCAGATCAGGTCGTTGGCGCGCAGGCTGGAGAAGGCCGCCGCCAGTTCCGCCCCGCGCAGCAGGCCGCCGCCGCCGATGGCCGCCTCGCGGGCGGCCACCGAGGCGGGATCGACGTAGTGGGTCACCTCGCCGCCGTCGGAGAAGTCGAGCAGCGTGGTGAGCAGGGTCAGGCTGGCCGCCGGCTCCTCGCCGCGCGCCCTGGCCACCGAGAGCGCGCTGGAGCGGATGGTGCCGCCGACGCAGAAGCCGCGGGCGTGCAACTGGTCGGCGCCGCTCACCTCGCGCGCCACGGCGAGCGCCTGCAGCGCGCCCAGTTCGAGATAGTCGTCCCAGCCGAGGTGGCCGAGCTCGGCCTGCGGGTTGCGCCAGGAGACGAGGAACACCGTGATGCCCTGCGCCACCGCGTGGGCGACGAAAGAGTTGGCCGGCTGCAGGTCGAGGATGTAGAACTTGTTGATGCAGGGCGGCACGATCAGCAGCGGCCGCTCATGCACCTCCGCCGTCGCCGGGGCGTACTGGATCAGCTGGATCAGCTCGTTCTCGTAGATCACCTGGCCCGGCGTCGCCGCCAGGTTGCGGCCGACTTCGAAGGCCGCATCGTCGGTCATCGAGATGCGCCCCTTGGCCAGGTCGGCGATCAGGTTCTGGATGCCGGCGGTGATGCTGGCGCCCTGGGTCTTCAGCGCCGTCTGGATGAACTCGGGGTTGGTGGCGACGAAGTTCGAGGGCGCCATGGCGTCGGCGAACTGGCGGGTGAAGAACCGCAGGCGATCGCGCGCCGCAGGATCTGCCGGCAGGGCTTCGGCCAGCCGGTCGAGGAACTCGGCGTTGAGCAGATAGGCCTGGCGCAGATAGTCGAAATAGGGGCTCTCCGACCAGGCCGGCGCGGCGAAGCGCTTGTCCTTGACCTCGACCCGGGCGTCGGCGCCCTGGCCGTGCTGCAGCATGCCCTGCCAGAGCGCGGCATGCCGTTCGGCGAACGCCTTCTGCAGGCCGACGATGGCCTCGTTTTGCGGGACGGCAGCGGAGGCAGCGTTGTGCTGCTGTGCAAGAAAACTCATGAAACCCTGCGCGAACGCCTGCCCGGCCTGAACGAAACTGTGCATGGCAGCCGCATCGGGCTGGGGGTTACCGGACATCTACCGCATCTCCCTGGGACGGTCGGACCGGGCCGGAACGCACTGCCCAACCGTCGGAATCAAGGGGGAATTTTGCACCGCACCATACTCCCTGTCAATGTGGTTCCGGCAGGTAGAATAAGCGCATGTATATCGTGGCAATAGGCTGGCTCTGGGTGGCCCTGATGATGGCCCTCACCGAGACCAGCCTCAGCGCCGGCTTGCTTTCCTTTTTCTTCTACGGGCTGGCCCCGCTGGCGCTGTTTCTCTGGCTGGTCGGCACACCGGCCCGCCGACGGCACTCCCGCAGGGCCGCCCCAAGGGAGCGCCGCGCCCCCGTGGGGGGCAGCGAACGAAGCGAGCGTGGGGGCGGATTTGACTCAGCCGGCCAGGCGATCGACCAGGAGGTGGGCAAAATGGATCGAGGCGACGCCCGCCGCGATGAGTAGCACCTGCTGCAGCGTCGCGCCCAGATCGGTGCGCTTGTGCAGGCCCGGGATCAGATCGGCCACGGCGACGTAGATCATGCTGGCCGCCGCCAGCGCCAGGAACATCGGCACCACGCCCTGCACCGCCGAGAGGGCAAAGTAGGCCAGCAGGCCGCCAAGCAGGGTGGCCAGGCTGGAGAGCA
>JADLGU010000410.1 GCA_020849155.1 Rhodocyclaceae bacterium
CCGACCGAGCCGGCCATGCCCCAGAGGATCGGCGCGGTGGCGCAGCCGACCTCGCGGTTGTCGAGCGTCACGCGCTTGCCGTTGCTTTCCATTTCGAGCTGCTGCAGGTAGGCCGGCAGCAGGCCGAGGCGATGGGCATACGGAATCACGGCGAGCGATTCGGCGCCGAGGAAGTCGATGTTCCAGAGGCCGATGAGGGCCATCAGCACCGGCAGGTTTTCGGCGTAGGGCGCCGACAGGAAATGCTCGTCCATCTCGCGCGCGCCGGCGAGCAGTTCCTCGAAGGCGTCCATGCCGATCGAACAGGCCAGCGGCAGGCCGATGGCCGACCACATCGAGAAGCGTCCGCCGACCCATTCCGCCATGGCCAGGCAGTTCTGTGCCGGGATGCCGAAGGCCTGGGCCGCGGCGAGGTTGTTGCTGACGGCGAGGAAATGCCGGGACGGATCGGCAGCGCCGAGCCAGGCGCGGGCGGCGCGGGCGTTGGCCAGCGTTTCCTGGGTGGTGAAGGTCTTCGAGGAGACAACGAACAGGGTGCGCTGCGGGTCGAGGTCGCGCACCGTGTCGGCGAATTCCGCCGGGTCGATGTTGGCGACGAAGCGCACGGCGAGCTTCGGCTCGGCATGACCGCCCAGCGCTTGTACGGCCATGCGCGGACCGAGGTCCGAGCCGCCGATGCCGAGGTTCACCACCGCCCTGATCGGCGCGCCGCCGCTGCCGCGCCACGCGCCCGAGCGGATGGCCTCGCTCAACTCGCGCATCCGGGCGCGGGTGGCGCGCACTTCCGGCAGCACGTCCTTGCCGGCCGCCCGATAGCTCCGCACGGCGCGCAGGGCGATGTGCAGGGCGGCGCGGTTCTCGGTGGCGTTGATGGCCTCGCCGGCCGTCATGCGGTGCAGGAAGCCGGCCAGGTCGCGCGCCGCGGCGAGGCGCAGCAGCAGATCCAGCGTCTCGGCGTTCCAGCGCTGCTTGGAGAAGTCCGCCAGCAGGCCGCAACAGCGCCGGCCGAATCGCTGGAAGCGTTGCGGGTCGGCGGCGAACAGATCGTTGAGATGCCGGTCCGCCAGGGCCTGGCGGTGCGCGGCGAGGGCCTGCCATTCGGGCGTCTGGGTGAGCGGCGTCATCGGGCGTAGAGGCGGAAGCGTTCGTTGCGGTCGCTGGGGCGGCCGCCCTCCCAGATCTTGCGCCAGCCCGCACCCGGCGGCAAGGCTTCCTTCTGCGCCGTGCCCTGGACCAGGATCAGGCGGCAGGAGGCGGCGCCGCGCCCGCCGTCGCGCAGGGTCTGGATGCCGGCGAAGTAATGCAGGGCGGCGCGCTGGGTGCTGCCCAGGCCGCGGCCGGCGATGCAGCCGGGCTGCTCGGGAAGGGCCTGCTTCAGCGCCCGGGCCACCGGGCGGTAGTTCCGGTCGTAATCGATCAGCGGCAGCCAAAGGGCCATCAGCAGGCCCCAGCAGAGCGTGATCCCGGCGGCCCAGTGGGTGGTACCGCGTTGCGGCGAGCGGGAGCTGGTGAAGATCAGCCACAGCCAGGCAAAAGTCAGTATCAGCGAGACGGCGAGGGCAGGGGCCGAGAAGCGGGCGACGAAGCCGGGCTCCAGCCGCGCCAAATTCTTGGCGATCTGCGGCGGCACGCCGAAGTTCATGGCCGCCCAGCCCAGCCAGATCAGGCCGGCGAGCAGGCTGAAGGTCATCATGCCGAACCAGTCGAAGGCGTTGGCCGCGCCGCGCCGCAGCGACAGCGTCGCCGGGGCGGCGAGCAGCACCAGGGGCGGCAGCAATGGCAGCAGGTTCAGGCTGCGCGGCTCCGAGAAGACGCTCTGCACCGTGAGCAGCAGCACGAATGAGGTCAGCGGGATCAGGGTGCGCGGCTCGCCCAGCCGATGGCGTTCCCGCCAGAGGGTCCACAGCGCCAGGGGCAGGGCCGGCCAGGCGAACCAGACCAGCAGCTTGAGAAATGGCCAGACCGCGAGCGGCGAACCGGCCACGACGCGCAGCTCGGCCAGTTCGGCCCCCCACCACAGACCGAAGGCGGCGGGCTGGCGCGCGTAGAGCGCCAGCGGCCAGGCGAGGATCAACGGCGCCGCCACCGTCAGTGCGGCGAGCATGCCGCGCGCCGCCGCCGGCGTGCGCAGGTGCGAGGAGATCAGCGGCAGCAGCATGAGCAGCGGGCCTAGGGTGACCAGGGCCGGCAGGCCAGCGGCGAGGAAACCGATGCCGAGGGCGCCGCCAGCCACGGCGCCGCCGAGCAGGGGCCGCTGCGGCAACAAGGCCAGGCCGTAATAGAGGGCCGCGACGGCGGCCAGGAAGGCGATGGCCGGCTGGGACTCGTGGGCATGCACCAGCAGACCGAGACAGCCGATGGCGACCAGCGCGGCGCCCCGGGCGGCCTCAGCGCCGATGAAATGCCGCGTCGCGCCGACCAGGCAGGCCACCATCAGCCCGGCATAGAATCCCGTCGCCAGGCGCGCCGCATCGTGCAGTGGCAGGAGCGGACCGAACAGCCAGCCGAGCAGGGCCGCCGTCCAGTGATAGAGGGGGGGCGAATCGAGCCAGATTTCCCCGGCCAGACGCGGCAGCAGCCAATGGCCGCCGTCGAGCATGGAGTAGGCGATGCCGAAATGGGTGGCGTCGTCGCCCTTCCATGGGTCGTGGCCGATCAGGCCGGGCAGCAGGTAGAGGGCGCAGAAGAAGGCCAGCACGGCGCCGCGCGGCGGGAAAGCGAAGGGCAGGCGCGGCAGAGTCATCGTCGGGATTGGGTTGTTATTGCCGGCGGGGCGATTTTAACCGCTCGCAAAAGCAAAAAGGCAGCCTCGGCTGCCTTTTCGTCGGCCAGGCGCACCTCAGGCGGCGGCCTGTTTCTTGCTGCCGTATTTCTGGCGGAAGCGCTCGACGCGGCCGGCGGTGTCGAGGATCTTCTGCTTGCCGGTGTAGAAGGGGTGGCAGGCGGAGCAGACTTCGACATGCA
>JADLGU010000411.1 GCA_020849155.1 Rhodocyclaceae bacterium
AACGTCGAGAAGATCGCCCAGATGTCGGAGGAGAACAGCGCGGCCACGCGGGAAGCGGCCGAGACGGCCCTGCGGCTCGAGCAGCTCGCCGCCCAGACCCGCCAGGCCGTCAGCGCGTTCAGGGTGTAAATCGCCGTGAAAACAAATACCTGGATCGATCCGCTGCGACAGCCTCAAGAAAGCCGCGGCGGCGCCGATACCAACTTTAGCTCCCGGGGCTTATCGCTCCGGTAAGGAATGAAAGAACCGCCTCAAGGAGACATCGGGATCATGTCTGAACTGCTCAAGAACATCGATGCGCGGACCAAGCTGGCGGGCACCAACAAGCTCGAACTGTTGCTGTTCTCGCTCGGCACCGACAGCCGCACCGGCCGCAAGGAGACCTTCGGCATCAACGTCTTCAAGGTGCGCGAGGTGATGCGCACCCCCCCCATCACGGCGGCGCCGGAAATGCCGGACGCCGTCGAGGGCATGGTCAGCCTGCGCGGCAACCTGGTGCCGGTGATCGACCTGGGCAAGTACGCCCACGTGGTCTCAAGCGAGCCGCGCGAGATCATGATCGTCACCGAGTACAACGGCCACACCCAGGGTTTCCTGGTGGATGCCGTGGACACCATCCTGCGCCTCGACTGGGCGCAGATGAAGGTGCCGCCCGAGATGCTCACCGCCCGCCTGGGCGGCCTGGTCACCGCGGTCACCGAGCTCACCGACGGCCGCCTGGTGATGCTGCTCGACGTCGAGCGGGTGCTGTCCGAAACCACCCATTTCGACGATGAGCACCTGTTCCGCGACATCCGTCCGATCGGCCGCAGCGACGCCCTGGTGGTGTTCGCCGACGACTCCTCGGTGGCGCGCAAGCAGGTGCAGACCACCCTGGAGCGGATGGGCGTCGGCTTCGTCGCGGCGATGAACGGCCGCCAGGCCTGGGACGAGCTGCAGAAGCTGGCCGACTATGCCGAATCCAGCGGCCGGCAGGTGCGCGAGGTGGTGAGCCTGGTGCTCACCGACATCGAGATGCCGGAGACCGACGGCTACATGCTGACCAAGCAGATCAAGAGCGACCCGCGCTTCGCCGGCATCCCGGTGCTGATGCATTCCTCGCTCTCCGGCATGTCCAACCAGCAGCTCGGCAAGTCGGTCGGGGTGGACGAATACGTCTCCAAGTTCGAGCCGCAGCTGCTGGCGACGACCATTACCCGCCTGCTCGCGCCGGTCCCGGCCCGGGCGGCGGCATGAACCGCGCGGGGACGACCATGGACCGGACCGACAAGTCGCTGCTGGAGCATGTCGACGCCCGCACCAAGCTGGCGGGCTCCAACCGCATGGAGATCCTGCTGTTCTCGCTGGGCACCAGCGAGATCTTCGGCATCAACGTCTTCAAGGTGCGCGAGGTGACCCGCACGCCGATGATCACCCGCTCGCCGAACATGCCTTCGGGCGTCGAGGGCCTCATCTCGCTGCGCGGCAACGTCATCCCGGTGGTTTCGCTCGGCCGCGTGCTGGCGCTGCCCGGCGCCTCGCTGGAGCAGGGCGGCACCATGATGGTGACCGAGTACAACAAGCGCATCCTCGGCTTCCTGGTGCAGGGGGTGGACCGCATCATCCGCGTCGAGTGGGACAAGGTGCGGGCGCCCGAGGGGCTGGTCTCCTCCACGCAGAGCTTCATCACCGCCATCACCGAGCTGCCGGTCGATTCCGACATCGGCCAGGCCGGTCGCCTGGTGTCGATCCTGGATGTCGAACAGATCATGGCCTCGACCTTCGGCGAGCCGCCGGTGGCCGACGTGGCGCCGGTGCAGGACAACGTCGAGCACCACATCTTCTTCGTGGACGATTCCGCGGTGGCGCGCAAGAAGATCACCGAGGTGCTCGACCAGCTCGGCATCAAGCACAAGCACGCCTTGAACGGCCTGGAGGCCTGGACCCGGCTCTCCGGCATGGCGGCCCACGCCCAGCAGGTCGGCGCCAGCGTCACCGACGAGCTGGACGTGATCCTGGTCGACGCCGAGATGCCGGAGATGGACGGCTACGTGCTGACGCGCAACATCAAGAGCGACCCGCGCTTCAACGGCCTTCCGGTGGTGATGCATTCCTCGCTGTCCTCGGAAGCCAACCGGGCCATGGGCAAGAGCGTCGGCGTGGATGCCTACGTGGCCAAGTTCGACGCGGAAATCCTGGCCGACACCCTGCGCCCCCTGCTGGCCCGCAAGAGCGCGCAGCGCGGATAAGTTTTTTGGAGAACATCATGCCTGACATGAAAATGCGATTCCTGGTGGTGGACGACTTCTCGACGATGCGCCGCATCGTCCGCAACCTGCTCAAGGAGCTGGGCTTCCTCAACGTGGATGAGGCCGAGGACGGCGCCGTGGCGCTCGCCAAGCTGACCGGCGAGCACTTCGACTTCATCGTCACCGACTGGAACATGCCGAACATGGATGGTCTGACCCTGCTGCAGCAGGTGCGCGCCAACCCGGCGCTCAAGCACCTGCCGGTGCTGATGATCACCGCCGAGGCCAAGAAGGAGAACATCGTCGCCGCCGCCCAGGCCGGCGCCAGCGGCTACATCGTCAAGCCCTTCACCGTCGCGACGCTCTCCGAGAAGCTCAACAAGATCTTCGAGAAGCTGGAAAAAGAAGCCGCCTGAGGGAGGCCGGCCGACCAAGGAGAACAACATGTCCAAGCGATTCCGATTCGACGACTCCGGCGATTCCGACGATCTGCAGGCGCTGTTCGACAGCATCGCCGCCCAGCCGGCCGGCCGGCCGCTGCAGAGCCCGCCCCGGGAAACCCACGTCGAAGTGGTCGGCGGCACCGCCGCGGCGGGCGACTCGCCCGAGCTGGAGGCCCTCTTCGAGAGCGTCGCCGGCCAGGTCGCGGCGCCGGCCGCCAAGCGCGCGCCGGCCCCCGAGGCCGCGCCGGCGCATGCCGACAACGTCTTCCAGCGCCTTGGCCACATGACCCGCCAGCTGCACGACACTCTGCGCGAGCTGGGCTTCGACCGCGCCCTGGAGGAAGCCGCCAAGGCCATCCCGGACGCCCGCCAGCGCCTGGCCTACGTGGCGCAGATGACCGAGCAGGCGGCCAGCCGCGTGCTCAACGCCACCGATGTGGCCAAGCCGATCCAGGACAAGCTGCAGTCGCACGCCATGGGGCTTTCCTCGCGCTGGGACCGGCTGCTGGGCGGCGATCTGTCGGTCGAGGAATTCAAGACGTTGGCCGCCGACACCCATGCCTACTTGAAGGACGTGCCCAGGCAGACCGAAGCCACCAGCGAACAGCTGATGGAAATCATGATGGCGCAGGATTTCCAGGATCTCACCGGCCAGGTCATCAAGAAGATCGTGGAACTGGCCAAGTTTGCGGAAGAGCAGCTGTGCGCCATCCTGGTGGAGACGACCCCCCCTGACCGGCGCGCCGAAATCGAATCCGGCCTGTCCGGACCGGTGGTGAACGCCGCTTCAACTCCGGAC
>JADLGU010000412.1 GCA_020849155.1 Rhodocyclaceae bacterium
GTGCGGTCGATGAAGAGGTCGGGGTCGAGGTGGCGCTCCCAGTAGTCCCACAGGCGCCAGGCGTAGTCCTCCAGCGGCGGCACGGCGATGCCGGTGCCGGCCAGCGCCTTTTCCGTCTCGCGGCAGTCGAAGCGCGTCGGGTAGTTGATGAAGTCGAGGACGTCCTCGGGCAGGCCGAGGTCCTTCATCACCGCGTTGCGGATGCGCCGCACCGGGGTGAGCGCCATCAGGCTCTTCTTGACGCCGCGCGGGATGAAGCCGAGCAGGGCGGCGTTGATGCGCATGCCCATGTCGGGCGCGTGGGCGGCGCGGGCGAAGATCTGCAGCACGTCGCCGACGCGGTGCGGGTGCGGGTCGGTGAGGTGGAAGCACTTGCCGTCCTGGCCTTCCAGGTGGGCGATGTGGTCCATGGCGGCGACGACGAAGTCGACCGGCACGATATTGATGCGGCCGCCTTCGAGGCCGATGGTGGGCATCCACGGCGGCAGGATCTTGCGCAGCTTCTGGATGACCTTGAAGAAGTAGTAGGGGCCGTCGATCTTGTCCATTTCGCCGCTGCGCGAGTCGCCGACGACGGAGCTGGGGCGGTAGATGCGCCAGGGCGCCTTGCATTCCTTGCGGACGATGCCCTCGGCCTCGTGCTTGGTGCGGAAGTAGGGGTGTTCGAGGTTTTCCGCCTCCTCGAACATGTCCTCGCGGAAAATGCCCTCGAACATGCCGGCGGCGGCGATCGAGCTCATGTGGTGGAAGCGGCCGGCGCCGATGGCCTCGACGAGAGCCAGGGTGTTGCGGGTGCCGGCGATGTTGACCGCCTCGTCCTCCTCGGCCGAGGCGCCCAGGTCGTAGAGCGCAGCGAGGTGGAAGAAATGGTCGATCCTGCCTTTGAGCTTCTTCTGTTCGGCCTTGGCGACGCCGAGGTGGGGGTCCTTCAGGTCGCCCACCACGGGGACGGCGCGGCTCTGGTCCACCTCCCAGAAGGCGTACAGCGCGGCGAGCTTTTCCGGGTCGTTCGAGCGGGTGAGAAAATGCACCGTGCTGCCGGGCCGGGCCAACAGCTTCCTGACGAGGCGCTTGCCGATGAAGCCGCTGGCGCCGGTGACGAAATAGTCCATGCCAACCTCCTCCTTGTTAGTGCCGGAAATCATACACGGGCCGGGCCGCGCCGCGCGCGGCGCCGGGCGCTTTAGAGGGAAACCCCCAGCTTTTTAGTGTGCCTTCCCTAATTTTTCTGGCTAGATTGGCGGCGTCGGGCCAGCGCCCGCAACGCATTGCCCATCAACTTCGCACAGGAGGCAGCATCATGGTCAAGAAACTCAAGGCACTCGCCGGCGGCGCCGCCGACAACCAGTTCTCCCAGACCGTCAAGGATTCGGCCCAGCAGATCTGGCTGGCCGGGCTGGGCGCCTTTGCCAAGGCCCAGGCCGAGGGCATGAAGGCCTTCAGCAATCTGGTCAAGGAAGGCGAGGGCGTGCAGTCGCGCACCACCAAGGTGGCCGGCGCGAAGGTCGCCGAGGCCGCCGCCAAGGCGTCCGGCACCTGGGACAAGCTGGAGCAGGTCTTCGAGGACCGCGTCGCCCGCTCGCTGTCAAGCCTGGGCGTTCCCACCAAGAAGGACATCGAGACCCTCTCGAAGCGCGTCGCCGAGCTGACCGAGGTCGTGCAGAACCTCAACGGCGCCGCCAAGCCGACCCGCCGCGCCGCCAAGTAAGCGTCCCTCCGGCTCGAGGGACGCAACATGGGGCGGATCGCGCCGTCCCCGCGCAAGCGGGGACCCAGGGTTGCGCGCAAGAAACTGGATTCCCGCCTGCGCGGGAATGACGGGTTGCCGAAGCCGCGCATCGGGCTGGCGCTTGCCGGCGGCGGGCGAGGCGCTGCGCGCCCCGCCGAAGGTTTGCGAACGTCCCGCTCGCCGGCAGGGGCTTCGAAGAAGTCGAAGAGGACGAATGCGCCGGCATCCCGCATCGGTCTTGCGCTTGCCGGCGGCGGGCCGTTGGGCGCCATCTACGAGCTCGGTGCGCTGCTGGCGCTGTCCGAGTCGCTGGAGGGCGTCGATTTCAACGAGCTCGACGTGTATGTCGGGGTGAGCGCCGGCGGCTTCATCGCCGCCGGACTGGCCAACGGGCTGACGCCCGAGCACATGCGCCACATGTTCATCGAGAACGACACCTCGGAGGAGCCCTTCGAGCCGGAACTGCTCCTGAAACCGGCCTTCCGCGAGTACGCGAAGCGTGCCCTGTCGGTGCCGCCGCTGCTGCTGGCCTCGATCTGGAACTACCTGGCCAATCCCTGGAGCCAGAGCTTCTTCGAATCCTTCCAGCGCCTGTCCCAGGCCATCCCCACCGGGATCTTCAACAGCGCCGGCATCGATCGCTTCCTGGGCAAGGTGTTCACTGCCCCGGGGCGCAGCAACGATTTCCGCGAACTCAGGCGCCGCCTGTTCCTGGTGGCGACCGATCTCGATTCCGGCGAATCGGTGGTGTTCGGCTCGCCCGGCACCGAGCACGTGCCGGTCTCCACCGCGGTACAGGCCAGCGCGGCCCTGCCGGGCATGTTCCCGCCGGTCGAGATCGAGGGGCGGCATTTCGTGGACGGCGCGCTGAAGAAGACCCTGCACGCCTCGGTGGCCCTCAAGGAGGGCGCCGACCTGGTGCTGTGCGTGAATCCCCTGGTGCCTTTCGACTCGGAACTGGCGGAAAAGCGCGGCGCCGGACGGCGCAAGCGGCTGGTGGAGGGCGGCCTGCCGGTGGTGCTGGCGCAGACCTTCCGCTCCATCATCCATTCGCGCATGCAGGTCGGCCTGGCCCGCTACAAGACCGACTACCGCAACGCCGACGTGGTGCTGTTCGAGCCCAACAGCGACGACGCCGACATGTTCTTCACCAACATGTTCAGCTATGCCAGCCGGCGCCACCTCTGCGAGCACGCCTACCAGAAGACCCGCACCGAGCTGTTCCGCCGCCGCCACGAGCTGGGGCCGGTGCTGGCGAAGCACGGCATCCACCTCCGCCTGGAGCGGCTCAAGGAGAAGCGTTCGCTGATCCATCGCGACGCGGACGGTCGTGCCGGGAAGCAGCCGTCGCTGCTGGCCGCCAGCCACCGACTGGCCGATGCGCTCGACGAACTGCAGCGCTGGATGGAGAGGCGGATCCGCCGCGCCGCGTAGGAGTGGTGCTATCCTCGCGCCCATGGAGAAAAAGCCGAAAAGGCGCACCCGCGAGCGCATCCTCGAAGCCGGCCTGAGGCTGTTCAACGACTTCGGCGAGCCCAACGTCACCACCACGGTGATCGCCGACGAGCTGAACATCAGCCCGGGCAACCTCTACTACCATTTCCACAGCAAGGACGAGATCGTCAACGCCCTGTTCGGCGACTTCGAGCGCGAGATCGGCGAGACCCTGGCGGCGCCGGCGCGGCGCGCCCCCGACGTCGAGGACATGTGGCTGTTCCTGCACCTGCTGTTCGAGGCGATCTGGAAGTTCCGCTTTCTCTACCGCGACCTCGACGAGCTGCTTTCGCGCAACCGCCTGCTGGAGGTGCACTTCAAGCAGATCCTGGCGCACAAGGTGAAGACCGCGGCGCAGCTCTGCGAGGGTCTGGTGGCGAGCGGCGCGATGCAGGCCTCGGCCGGCGAGATCCAGGCCCTGGCCACCAACATGGCCTGCGTCGCCACCTACTGGCTGCCCTTCGAGTACGCCCGCGACCCGCGCCGGCGCGAGGATGGCAGCGGCCTCGGCCGCGGCGTGTATCAGGTGATGTCGATGCTGGCCCCTTTCCTGCAGGGCGGCTCGCGCCAATTGCTGCAGCAGCTTTCGAAAGAGTACGTCACACAATAAGGAGATCACGATGGCCAAAGGCGGATGGAACAAGTTTCCCCATGCGGACAAAGCCTATGCCTATGCAGGCGCGGCGCTGAAAAAGAACTGGGAGCGGCTGCACAAGGGCGACCGCGAGCCTTATCCCGATGGCGAACAGCTGCAGGAGGCCTGGCGGCTCTACCACCAGGGCGAGTTCCAGGCGGCCTGCGAGCTGGGCCTGTCGCTGGGCCTGCCCGGCTACGCCGTGGCCAACAAGGCGGCGACCATCTACGCCACCTATCTCGAGGACAACGAGAAGAAGAAATTGGCGCTGTTCGAGGAAGCCGCTGCGCGCGGCGAGGAGCAGATGGCCAAGATGCCGAAGTACGCCAACGCCTATTACTTCCATGCCCTGGCGCTGGGCCGCTACAGCCAGGGCATCTCGGTGGCCAAGGCGCTGGCCCAGGGGCTGGGCACCAAGGTGCGCGATGCGCTGGCCCAGGCGCTGACGCTCGATCCCAACCACGCCGACGCCCACATCGCGCTGGGCGCCTTCCACGCCGAGGTGATCAGCAAGGTCGGCGCCATGGTCGGCGGGCTGACCTACGGCGCCAAGAAGGACGACGCGGTGGCGCACTACGAGAAGGCGATCAAGCTCAACCCCGATTCGGCCATCGCCCGCATCGAGTACGCCAACGGCCTGGTGATGCTGTTCGGCGAGGCCAAGATGAAGCAGGCCGAGAAGCTCTACCACGAGGCTGCCGCCTGCAAGCCGATGGACGCCATGGAACGCCTCGACGTCGAGGCCGCCAAGGCCGAGCTCGAGGAATAAGAAAAGTCAGTCTGCCTGGGACGGCGGTTCTGCCGCCGCGGCCGGCGGCGCGATGATCGGCGTTCCGGCGGCCGGCGCCGCGGCCTTGCGGCGCGGCGCCCGCGGCTTGCGCGGTTTCCCGTCCGGCGCGCAGGCGCCGACGCCGAGCTCCGCCTCCAGGCTCTGCTCGATTTCCGCCGGCGTGCGCAGTTCCTCCCACGGTTCCAGCAGCAGGGCATACACCAGCTTCTCGAACTCCGGCCGGAAGCGCGCCACGATGCGCTCCGGATCGGCGACGAAGTGGCGGTCGGTGACCAGGCCGAACTGCACGCTGCCGTTGTAGCTGAGGA
>JADLGU010000413.1 GCA_020849155.1 Rhodocyclaceae bacterium
GGACCTCTTCGACGATGCCGGCAAATGCCTGCGCAGCTATAGCGTGTCGACCTCCAAGATGGGGCCGGGCGAACAGCGCGGCAGCAACTGCACCCCGCGCGGCTGCCATATCGTGCGTGCCAAGATCGGCGCTGGCCAGCCCGAGAACGCCGTCTTCGTCCGGCGGCGGCCGACCGGCGAGATCTACTCGCGCGAACTGGCCGACAAGCACCCGGGGCGGGACTGGATCCTGACCCGCATCCTCTGGCTGTCTGGTTGCGAGCCGGGGCGCAACCGGCTGGGCGATGTCGACACCATGCGGCGCTTCATCTACATCCACGGCACCCCGGACGGCAGCGAACTCGGCCGCCCTGGCTCGATCGGCTGCATCCGCATGCGCAACCGCGATATCGTCGAGCTGTTCGAGCAGACGCCGGCCGGCACCCCGGTCGAGATCAACGAGTAGTCCTTTCCCGGGAAAAGTCGGTCTGCCCGACACGGCGGTTCCGACAAGTCACGGCAGGGCGACGGCCAACGCTTTCTCTACGCGCTCCCCGACCGCTCCGTCCGCCAGATAGCTCTGTTCGACGAAACGCAGGCGCGCCTGCCTGTCCATGAGCAGCACGGTCGACGAGCGGGTGCCATAGCCCGGCATGCGAACAAAGGCCGCGGATAGCAGGCGCTCCCATTCCAGACTGATCCCGGTGCGCGGCAAGGCTTCGTCCGGCGCGACGCGGTCGTCGCGCAGCAAGGTAAACAGCGCAGCCTCGTCGGGCAGGGCCTGCAGGGCGACGGTCAGCGCCGACTTGCCGCGGGCCACCTTGGGCCAGGGCGTGTCGAGCAGGTGGTTAGACAGGCCGTAAATGCCGGGATCGAGCCGGCGTTTTCCCTCGCCGCAATTCGAGAAGCACCACAGGCTATGCCGATCCCCGAACAAGAGGTTGAAGCCGTTATAGGACGCGGCCGAGGCTTCGATCTGGTCCAGGTACTCCTGAGGGGTTTGCGTCCCGGCAAGGAAGCGGCTGACCAGTGTTCCGCGCGATGGGGCATCGGGCTTGTTGCGGCCAGGATCTCGGAAGTTGGTGAGGGCGGCGAAGCGACCGCCGCGGCTTACGCCCAGCCAGGTGCCGCCTGCTTCCAGATCGCGGCCGGCCAGGACGGCCGGCGCATCCAGCCAAAAGTCGGCGGCCGCAGTACGGCGAGCATGGAACTCGTCGCGATTGGCGGCCACCACCAGGGGATAGTCCGGGTGGGCCTGCCAAGCCAGCAGGATCAGGCACATGGCCCGTCGCTATTCAAGCGCGTAGGGCAGGGGGAGAAAGGCCAGCCTGGCACCCGTCGCGTTGCCGGCGCGGACTTCGCCGCCCTCGGCACTCGACATCAGCATCGAAGCCAGCAGCTCGCATCCGCCGCCAGGGCTTGGCGCGGCGGCGACGACCTTGCCGCAGGATTGATCTGGCAGATCGGGGCTGTACAGGTCCGTGCCGGGAGAGGGGCAGGATCCGTCGAGATGAGCGCGGTAGGTGCGGCGCTTGACCTTGCCCAGGTATTTTGTCCGTGCCACCACTTCCTGGCCGGGATAGCAGCCCTTGGTGAAGCTGACGCCGCCGATCAGGTCGAGGTTGGCCATCTGCGGCACGAACTCCTCCTGGGTCGGCTGTGTGATGTGCGGGATGCCGGCTCCGATCTCCAGCCAGCGCCACGCCGTCGTACCGACCGGCCTTGCCCGCGCGGCCAGCCTTTCCCACAGGCGGATGGCAGCGTCTGGCTCCAGGGCCAGTTGAAACCGCGAATCGTCGAGCTTGACCAAGGCGCCGCCTGGCACATGGCTGACATCGAATGCGGCGGCGGGAACCACCAGTTCAGCCGACCGCAGCACCGCGGCCGCCTCGTCGCCGGCGATCCCGATCGGAATCAATTCATTGCCGGCATCGCAGAGCTTGACCTTGGAACGAAGCACATACATGCCGAGCTTCTTCAGGATAGCCGGCTGGATGTCCGCCGAGAGCTGGAGCAGATAACCCTGGCTGTCCCGCCAGATCAGGAAATCGGCGAGGAGGCGTCCTTTGGGACTACAAAAGCCGCAACGCTGGGCGCGATCGCGCCCGAGATGCTGGACGTCGTTGGACAGCAGGTTGTGTAGGAAGCCGGCGGCCTCCTCGCCACTGGCGCGGATCAGCCTGAAAGAAGTCAGCGGCGCCAGCACTGTGCCGGTCGCCGCGGCCTGGAGTTCGGCAGTCACATCGCCGAAACCGCAGGCCTCGGCAGAATCGATGTGGGCGCCCTGTGCGGCGAGGAAGTCCTGCCATTGGATATTCATATTGTCTTGCTCGGGTTGGGGGTGGGTTATTATAGCTTTTGTGCTGTTCTGCCTCTTATCAACCCCGATCCGATAATGCTTCCGCTGCTTCGCCTGCTCGGCTGGGCGCTTGCCGCCTCGCTGATATTCCTGGGCTGGATGGGATATTTTGCAATATCGCCTCTGGCCCTCGAAAACAGCCCGGCGGACTTTGTCATCAAGCCAGGAAGCCCCTTGCGCAGCGCCTCACGCCAGATCGAAGAGGCCGGCATTCCGCTGCCGGCCTGGCAGTTCAGCTTGCTCGGGCGCGTCCTGGGCAAGGCGGCGGAAATCAAGGCTGGGAGCTACGAGATCGTCCGCGGCACGACCCCTTTGCAACTCCTCGACAAGCTGACCCGAGGGGATGTGACGCAAGGGGAAATCGTGCTGCTGGAGGGATGGACCTTCCGCCAATTCCGCTCGGCCCTCGATGCCCATCCGCATGTCCGTCACGACACCGCAGCCTGGACGGAACGCCAGATCCTGGACAAACTGAGCATCGAGGGATCGGCCTAAGGGCGGTACTTTCCCGACACGTATCTTTTCGCCAAGGGATCGGCCGATTTCGAAATCCTTCAGCGCGCCCGCCGGCAGTTGGACAAGGTCCTGCTAGAGGCCTGGGAGCGAAGACATGAAGGTCTGCCCTATCGATCGCCCTACGAAGCCCTCATCATGGCCTCGA
>JADLGU010000414.1 GCA_020849155.1 Rhodocyclaceae bacterium
CCAGGGCCGGCTGCTCGGCAAGTTCATGCTCTACTTCGACACGCCGCACACCCTGCCCGAGGCCGACGTGCGCCTGGCCCTGACCGTCGCCGAATACCTGGCGCTGGCCGTCTCGCGCCAGCGCGCCGTCGAGGAACTGCAGCAACTGAACGCCAATCTGGAGGCGCGGGTCCGCCGCCGCACCCACCAGCTGGAGGAAGCCAACCGCGAGATGGAATCCTTCTGCTATTCGGTGTCGCACGACCTGCGCGCGCCGCTGCGGGCCCTCGACGGCTTCGCCCGCATCCTGCTCGAGGACGCCGGCCACCTCCTCGACGAGCTCGACAAGGAAAAGCTGGGGCGCATCATCGCCGCCAGCGAGCGCATGGGCCGGCTGATGGACGACCTGCTCAAGTTTTCCCGCATCGGCCGCGCCAGCATGCGCCTGGCCGATGTGGACCTCAGCGCCCTCGCCGCGGAAGTCGCCGGCCGCCTGCAAGGACAGGCGCCGGAACGCCGGCTGGCGCTGCAGATCGGCGCCGGGCTGCGGGTCCGCGCCGACAGCGGCCTGATGCGCATCCTGCTGGAGAACCTGCTCGGCAACGCCTGGAAATACACCGGCGGGAACAGCGAGGCGCTGATCGAATTCGGCCGGAACGGGGACGGGGTGTATTACGTGCGCGACAACGGCGCCGGCTTCGACATGCGCTACGCCACCAAGCTGTTCGCGCCCTTCCAGCGCGCCCATTCGCACGGGGAGTTCGAGGGCAACGGCATCGGCCTGGCCATCGTCCAGCGCATCGTGCACCGCCACGGCGGCCGCATCTGGGCCGAGTCCGAGCCCGGCCGCGGCGCCACGCTCCGCTTCACGCTTTGGCCGGAGGGGATCCCGGCGGAGCTGGCTTGCGCTCTTCCTTCTTCTCCACCAGCTTGACGATCGCCAGCGAGCAGTTGTCGCCGCGCCCGTCGGCGCGGTCGCGGGCGCGCTGGATCAGGATCTCGGCCGCCGCGCGCGGGGCGTGGGCGGCCAGCACGCCGCCCAGGTCGGCAGCCGAGAAGTAAGCCCACCAGCCGTCGGAGCAGAGCAGGAAAGTGTCGCCGGCCTGGGGCGGCACCGCCTCGCCGTAATCGATGCTCGGCTCGCGCTCGGAACCGAGGCAACCCAGCAGCACGTTCTTCTGCGGATGGCGCTCGGCCTGCTCCGGCGTCAGGTAGCCCTGCTTGAGCATCATGTTGACGTAGGAGTGGTCGTAGCTGCGGCTCACCAGCTGGTCGCCGCGAAAGTGGTAGATGCGCGAATCGCCGCAGTGGGCCCAGTCCACCCGGCCGGGCTGGAACAGCAGCACGCAGGCGGTGCTGTGCGGATCCTGTTCGCTGGTGAAGCGGGTCAGCAGGATGGCGGTATGGGCCTCGTTGATGATCGTGCCGAGCAGCTGCTGCGGCGACTCGTCGGCCGGCGCGAAGACATCGAATGTGTGGCGGGCCTTGAAGACCACCTGTTCGGCGGCCATCGCCCCGCCGGTATGGCCGCCCATGCCGTCGGCCAGCACCGCCATCATCAGGCCCTTGCGGCCGGGATGGGGGATCAGGCTGACGCGGTCCTGCTGTTCCTTGCGATCGCCGATATGCTGCGCGGCGCAGGTTTCAACGGAGAAGGCCATGGGCGAAAACCATCATCTTTGTCCGGGCCGACTTTAGCATGCCTTGTGATAGGCTGCGCGCTGGCGAATTCGGGAGTGCCGCATGCTGCATCCACTCAGGGGCTTCAACCAGGTCAGGGTCGGCGAGCGCTTCGAGAGCGCCATGACCATGACCGAAACCCACATCGTCCTGGGCGCCGGCCTGTTCGGCGACTTCAACCGGCTGCATGTCGACGAGCCCTTCGCGGCGCAGTCGCGCCACGGCGGCCGCATCGCCCACGGCTATCTCACCAGCTCGCTCATCGCCGCCTCCTACGGCATGGTCTTCCATGGCACGGCGATCGCCTACCTGGAACACGCCTGCAGTTTCCTCAAGCCGGTGCGCGCCGGCGACACGCTGACCACCGTCTGGGACGTCACCGGCCTGACCCCCAAGCCGAAGCACGACGGCGGCATTGTCGCCATGAAGGCACGCTGCACCAATCAGGAAGGCGAAGTGGTGGCCGAGGCGACGGGGACGATGCTGGTGAAGAACGCCTGAGCGCCGCCCGCCGGGCCGTCCGAAGGGCGGCGCAGCCAAGAACATGGAGCCGCGTAGCGGCGAACCCTCGTCACCCCCGCCCCTGGGGCGGGGGCTGGGGGGTGGGCAGTTTCTCCTCCTCCCGCAACCGCAACACCCGCCGCTGCACCTTGCCGGTGGTGGTCATCGGAAGCTGATCGATGAATTCGATGGCCTTCGGATACTCGTAGGGCGCGAGATATTGCCGCACGTGGGCCTGCAGCTCGGCCTCCAGCGCGGCGGAGGGCTGCGTACCCGGCTGCAGCACGATGAAGGCCTTGACGACGGTGCCGCGCGTCTCGTCGGGGGCGCCGATCACCGCGGCGTTGGCCACCGCCGCATGCTTGACCAGGCAGTTCTCGATCTCCGCCGGGCCGATGCGATAGCCGGCGCTCTTGAACATGTCGTCGGCGCGGCCCTGGTACCAGAAGTAGCCGTCCGCGTCGACCTTCGCCAGGTCGCCGGTGCGCGCCCAGGCCGTCTCTCCTTCGCCGATGTATTTTTCCGCCGTCGCCTGCGGGTTGTTCCAGTACTCGATGAGGAACACCGGATCCATCTCGCCGTTGCAGCTGCGCTGCACGCAGACCTCGCCCACCTCGCCGGCCGGCAGCACCTTGCCCGAGTCGTCCACCACCGCCACGCGGTGGCCGGGATAGGGCCGCCCCATGGCGCCGGGCCTGGGCGGGTATACCGCCGCGCAGTTGCCGACGAGGTAGTTCACCTCGGTCTGGCCGAACATCTCGTTGATGGTCAGGCCGAGCTTGTCGCGGGCCCAGGCGAAGACCGTGCCGCCGACCGATTCGCCGGCGCTCATGATGCTGCTCAGGTCGAGGTCGTAGCGTTCCCTCGGATCGGGCACCGCCTTCATCATCATCTTCAGCGCGGTGGGGAAGAGGAAGGCGTTCCGGACGCCGTATTTCTCCATCAGCCAGAAAGCCTTCTCCGGGTCGAAGCGGCCGCGGTAGCCGAGCAGCGGCTGGCCCAACGCCCAGGTCGGCAGCAGCACGTCGAACAGGCCGCCGGTCCACGCCCAGTCGGCCGGCGACCAGAACATGTCGCCCGGCTGCGGGAAGAAGTCGTGCGAGCAGGCGAAGCCGGACAGGTTGCCGAGCAGGGTGCGCTGCGCCATCAGCGCGCCCTTCGGGTTGCCCGTGGTGCCGCTGGTGTAGATGATCAGCGCCGGGTCGTCGGCGGCGGTGTCCGCGCACTGGAAGCGGCGCGAGGCGCGCGACAGCAGCAGATCCCAGTCGTGAGTGCCAGATTCCCGCGCGCCGCCGACGCCGATGACGTGGCGCAGGTGGGGCAGCCGCTCCTTCACCGCCCACAGCTTGGGCAGGGTGGACTCGTCGACGATGGCGACGCTGGCCGCCGAATCGGCCAGCCGGTATTCCAGCGCTTCGGGGCCGAACAGGTGAGACAGCGGCAGCGCGATGGCGTCCATCTGGTAGCAGGCGACATGGGCGATGCCGGTCTCGGGCCGCTGCGGCAGCAGGATGGCGACTCGGTCGCGGCGCATCACGCCGAGGGCCTGCAGCACATTCGAGAGCCGGTTGGCGGCCATCTGGATGTCCCGGAAGGTCCACGCCTCCGTGTGCCCGGCCTCGTCCTCGTAGTAGAGGGCGAATCGCGTGCGGTCCTCCGCCCAGCGCCCGCAGCATTCGCGCGCCATGTTGTAGCGCGCCGGCGTCTCCCAGCGGAACCCCTGGTGCAGCGCGTCGTAGTCTTTTGCCTTTTCATTCAGTTGCATGACGACTCCTCCGGTCGGTGGATTCTAACCGTTCGCGCCATTCAGGCAATTGGGCGGAACTTCCCTGTTTATTTCTTCTCTCTAAACCTAAAGCGAAGTGCTACGTTAATAACGTAAACAGGCTCACGAGGCCTGTCGGAAATTTTCCTACAACACACGGCGCCGCACCGCAGGACGCCTGGAAAGGAGAGAGACATGGACATCGTCGCCGAAGTCGCCTCGCGCTACGAGCGCATCCGCGAGGAGGAGTATTCCCTCCAGGAGTACCTGGAGATCTGCCGCCAGAACCCCGCCGCCTACGCCACCGCCGCCGAGCGCATGCTGGCCGCCATCGGCGAACCGGAGATGCTCGACACGCGGCAGAACCCGCGCCTGTCGCGCCTGTTTGCCAACAAGGTCATCAGGGTCTATCCCTCCTTCCGCGAGTTCTACGGCCTGGAAGAGGCGATCGAGAACGTGGTGTCGTATTTCCGCCACGCCGCCCAGGGACTGGAGGAAAAAAAGCAGATCCTCTACCTGCTCGGCCCGGTCGGCGGCGGCAAGTCCTCGATCGCCGAGCGCCTCAAGCAACTCTTTGAAAAGATTCCGCTCTACGCCCTCAAGGGGTCGCCGGTCAACGAGACGCCGCTGGGCCTCTTCTCGCCCGAGGAGGACGCCGCCATCCTCGAGGAGAAATACGCCATCCCGCGCCGCTACCTCACCGGCCTGCTCTCGCCCTGGGCGGTGAAGCGCCTGCACGAGTTCAACGGCGACATCTCCAAGTTCCGCGTCGTCAAGCGCCACCCCTCGGTGCTGCGCCAGATCGCCATCAGCAAGACCGAGCCGGGCGACGAGAACAACCAGGACATCTCCTCCCTCACCGGCAAGATCGACATCCGCAAGCTGGAGCAGTACGCGCAGAACGACCCCGACGCCTACAGCTACTCCGGCGGCCTGTGCCTGGCCAACCGCGGCCTGCTCGAGTTCGTCGAGATGTTCAAGGCGCCGATCAAGGTGCTGCACCCGCTGCTCACCGCCACCCAGGAGGGCAACTACAAGGGCACCGAGGGCTTCGGCGCCATCCCCTTCGACGGCATCATCCTGGCCCACTCCAACGAGTCGGAATGGCGCGCCTTCAAAAACAACCGCAACAACGAGGCCTTCCTCGACCGCATCTACATCGTCAAGGTGCCCTACTGCCTGCGCGTCTCCGAGGAGATCCGCATCTACGAGAAGCTGCTGGTGAACTCGGCGCTGTCGCAGGCGCCCTGCGCCCCGGGCACGCTGAAGATGATGTCGCAGTTCGCCGTGCTCTCGCGCCTGGTCGAGCCTGAGAACTCCAGCCTCTACTCCAAGATGCAGGTCTACGACGGCGAGAACCTGAAGGACACCGACCCCAAGGCCAAGTCCTTCCAGGAGTACCGCGACTTTGCCGGGCCCGACGAGGGCATGGCCGGCATCTCCACCCGCTGGGCCTTCAAGATCCTGTCGAAGGTGTTCAACTTCGACCATTCGGAAGTCGCCGCCAACCCGGTGCACCTGTTGTACACCCTGGAGCAGCAGGTGGAGAAGGAGCAGTTCCCGCCCGAGGTCGAGCAGCGCTATCTCGCCCACATCAAGGAATACCTGTCGCCGAAATACGCCGAGTTCATCGGCAAGGAGATCCAGACCGCCTACCTGGAGTCGTACTCCGAGTACGGCCAGAACATCTTCGACCGCTACGTCATCTACGCCGACTACTGGATCCAGGACCAGGAGTTCCGCGATCCCGACACCGGCGAGGTGTTCGACCGCAAGGCGCTCAACGAGGAGCTGGAGAAGATCGAGAAGCCGGCCGGCATCTCCAATCCGAAGGACTTCAGGAACGAGATCGTCAACTTCGTGCTGCGCTCGCGCGCCCAGAACCACGGCAAGAACCCGGCGTGGACCAGCTTCGAGAAGATGCGCCAGGTGATCGAGAAGAAGATGTTCTCCAACACCGAGGAGCTGCTGCCGGTGATCTCCTTCAACGCCAAGGCCTCGGTCGAGGAGAGCAAGAAGCACGAGGACTTCGTCAACCGCATGACCAGCAAGGGCTACACCCAGAAGCAGGTGCGCCTGCTCTGCGAGTGGTACCTGCGCGTGCGGAAATCGTCCTGAGCGCGGCGCGGAGGCGGGCATGGCCTTCCTGATCGACCGCCGCATCGCCGGCCGGCACAAGTCGGCCGTCAATCGCGAGCGATTCATGCGCCGCTTCCGCGGCCAGATCAAGGAGGCCGTGGACCGCGCCATCAAGCGCCGCTCGATCAAGCAGGTCGACTCCGGCGAGAAGGTCTCGATCCCGGCGCGCGACATCTCCGAGCCGGTGTTCCGCCAGGGCCACGGCGGCGTCTGGGAGTCGGTGCACCCGGGCAACGAGGAATACCGCGCCGGCGACCGCATCCCGCGCCCGCAGCGCGGCGCCGGCGGCAGCGGGGGCGCCGCCTCGAACGAGGGCGAGGGCGAGGACGACTTCGTCTTCGAGCTCTCGCGCGAGGAGTTCCTCGACTACTTCTTCGAGGACCTGGCCCTGCCCAACCTGGTCAAGACCCAGCTCGCCACCACGCGCGACTACAAGACCACCCGCGCCGGCTACAGCGTCGAGGGCACGCCGACCAACATCCACGTCGTGCGCTCGCTGCGCGGCGCCATCGGCCGGCGCATCGCCCTGGCCTCGCCGCTGCTCGACGAGCTGCGCGCGCTGCTCGAGGAGCGCGAGCGGCTGGAGGCCGAGCCGGTGCCGGACATGCTGCGCATCCAGGCGCTCACGGAACAGATCCACGCCCTGCGCACGCGCATCTACCGCATCCCCTACCTCGACCCCTTCGACCTGCGCTACCGCAACCGGGTGCGGGTGCCGCAGCCGGCGGCGCGCGCCGTGATGTTCTGCCTGATGGACGTCTCCGGCTCGATGGACGAGACCAAGAAGGACATCGCCAAGCGCTTCTTCACCCTGCTCTACCTGTTCCTGACGCGCAACTACGACACCGTGGACGTGGTCTTCATCCGCCACCACACCCAGGCCGAGGAGGTCGACGAGGAGACCTTCTTCAAGTCGCGCGAGACCGGCGGCACGGTGGTGTCCACCGCGCTGAAACTGATGCAGGAGATCGTCGCCGCCCGCTACCCCACCGCCGACTGGAACCTCTACGGCGCCCAGGCCTCGGACGGCGACAACTGGCACGACGACTCGCCGCAGTGCCGCCACCTGCTCGCCGCCGAGCTGCTGCCGCTGCTGCAGTACTTCGCCTACGTCGAGATCGCCGAGGCCGAGCCGCAGAACCTGTGGCAGGAGTACGAGAAGGTGGCCGAGCAGCACAAGGGCCGCTTCGCCATGCAGCACATCCGCGGCGTGGAGGAGATCTATCCCGTGTTCCGCGAGCTGTTCAAGAAGACCAATGCCTTCGCCTACTGAACCCGTCGCCGCCGAAGCGAAGACGAAGCCGGCGCGCGGCGCGCGGCGCCTGCCGACCGGCTCGGAGTGGACCTTCGAGGCGCTGGAGCGCTACGAGCGCGCCCTCGGCCGCATGGCGAAGGAATTCGGCCTCGACACCTACCCGGTGCAGTTGGAGATCATCAGCTCCGAGCAGATGATGGACGCCTACGCCAGCGCCGGCATGCCCACCGGCTACCACCACTGGAGCTACGGCAAGCACTTCATCGCCACTGAGAAGCGCTACAAGCGCGGCGAGATGGGGCTGGCCTACGAGATCGTCATCAACTCGAATCCCTGCATCGCCTACCTGATGGAGGAGAACACGCTGACCATGCAGGCGCTGGTGATCGCCCACGCCGCCTACGGCCACAACGCCTTCTTCAAGGGCAACCACCTGTTCCGCCAGTGGACCGACGC
>JADLGU010000415.1 GCA_020849155.1 Rhodocyclaceae bacterium
GTCCGAACTGCTCGACGCCCATCGCCCGCAGCCATTCCGTCCGCCCGCGCTCCAGGAAGCGCAGGTAGCCGGCGTAATACACCACTCCCGCCGTGTCGGTATCTTCGTAGTACACGCGAACCGGGAAGGGAAAGGCTCCCTGCGCGGTCTGGCTGCCGGTTCTCATTGCATCATTTTAACCCACGGGCCAATGATGTCGTGTGAACGCGGGCGGGCGCGAAACGGGGTTATCGGTTGGTCATGCCCTGCAGCCAAGCATCGCGTAGACGCTTGCGTCCGCTTCAAGATGGGTCCGCAGAAATGACTCGGCAAGAATCGTCGTGTCCTCGGCCTGGCGCAGGAGAGGCAGCAGCGTCGGCGCAGCGTTCCTGGCGGCGTTAAGCGCCTCTTCCCGCAGCATTGATTCAAGAAAGGGGTCCGCGAACCACTCGACCGCTGTCTCCACGAGGTCGGCCATGCCCTCAAGCCAGGCGACCTGGCGCTCGTCGTACTCCACCGGCGCCAAACGGGGCATATAAACCTTTTGCGGCATCCCAGCGATCTCGGCTGCATCAAGCGCCATGCCGTGGCTGGCGGCATTCATCAGCTCCAGGGCCAGATTGCCGACACCATCGGTGGAGCGGACCAGGGCGCTGGCGTCGGAGGCCAGCCCTGCCGCAAATCCCGCGCCATACCGGTCCCTGACAGAGCCCTCGCCAATCATGTACAGGAGATGGGTGGCGGGCGCGATGCCGGCCGTGGCATACAGCTTGGCGAGGGTCAGGCCGGTGCCGCAAAGGTCGATGACCAGCGAGCGTTCGGTGGCCAGGCTGCGGAAGTAGTCGACGTAGGCGGGCGTGCCCGAGACGCGGGCTATGCGGCTGGTCAGGAAATAGCGGCAATCGTACCCGCCGGCCCAGTCCTCCGGAACCGGCATGGCCTGGAAAATCCGCTGCCAGTTGAGGCAGTCCCGGCTGGAAAACAGCAGGCGGTCCGGTGGCCGCGGGGAATTGGCGATGCGATGCCTGAGGTCCATCGATGCCAGAATCAGCAGCGGAATGTTGATGTTCGCCTGGACTTCCTTCAGGGCGAGGGCAACCGGATCGTTGTCGGCGATGCCGAGCCTGAGGATGCGTGCGAGCAGGGCGGTGCCCCGATAGCCGGATCTCGAAAGATGCTCTTCCAACGGCGTCGGCCGCGACGTGCCCGAGATCGTCGATCGGATGCCGTGCCGGCGTGCCATCTCGCCATCGCTATGGGGGTTGTCGCCCAAATGCCGGCCCACGCCGACGCTTTCTTGCAAGGCCTGCCAGATTCGGCCCGTGGCCTTGCCGTCGGCCGAGCGAACGATCGACACCACCCGCCTGAGCCCGGCGCGTTCGAGGAGCTGGCCGATGAAAGGGGTGGGCAAATAGGTATCGGTTACCAATACGTCCCCGTCTCCGACCTGCGCCAGGTGGCGGGCTATGGGTATGACCTGGTCCAGTTCATGGAGCAGTTCGCGCTCCTGGGCGAACGACAGCGTGTCGGCGGGGAGATCGCGAGCCTGACGCAGTTGCGCGTAGATGTCGTCGATCTGGTACTCGCGGCCCTGGAGCCGCCTTTCGGCTTCGATCCGCATGCGGGCGAATCCCGCCATGCCAAGATCATTCTCGACCAGGGCGAAGATGGCCTCCGGCTCGACGCATTTCCGGGCGATCAGGGTGTCGAAGACATCGAAGCTCCGCATTATTCGGACGCCTGCCGCTTCCGCATCACGCCGATTGCGTTCCGGTAGCGGCTGCCCGGCACTTGCAGGTCGGTCAGGACCAGCAGGGACGCGACGCTGCCGGCCAGCATGCGGACGTCGTCGGCCGACCACAGCAGGGAAGTCAGCCCGTTTCCCTCCTGCAGGGCCTTCAGCCAATCGTATGTCCTGGGCACGGCCGGCAGGCTTGCCTCGATATGGGGTGGCTGCCAGTGGAGATCTTCGATGACGTACAGCCCGCCGGGCCGCAGGCACGGGAACAGTGTTTTCAATGCCAGCTGCTGATGGAAAGAGGCATGGGAAGCATCGTCGATCACCAGGTCGACATCGCGCCCCGCCGCTTCCCGCAAGCGGATCAGGTCGGCCTCCCGTCCGCAATCGCCTCGGCAGAATCGGAAGCGGCCGTGACGCCGTTCAAGATGGGAGAAGTCCGAGATGTCGAAACCGAATATCTCGGCTTGCGGGAAGTATTCGACCCACATGCCGAGGCTGGGGGAATCGCACTGCCGTTCAATGGCGCCGAATTGCGGATCCTCGGGGCCGCCGCGCGCCAGGCCGAGTTCGATCATCTTGCCCAGTGAATTCCGTTCCTCGTGGAGCAGAAGCTCGTAGAGCTGGGCATAGCGGTGGCGGTCGCCGTGGAGGCTTCCCTTGTCCGACCCGAAGCGATCCGCAAGCTGGCTGAGGAGGGCGCTGCGCACTGCGTATCAGTCGTCGGCGAACAGCTGACCGCCCGTCGCGGGCACCGCCAGGCCGAAGTGCCGCCAGGTGGCGGTGGTGGCCATGCGCCCGCGCGGCGTGCGCTGCAGGTAGCCCTGCTGGATGAGGTAGGGCTCGAGCACGTCCTCGATGGTGTCGCGCGCCTCGCCGATGGCCGCCGCCAGGTTGTCGAGGCCGACCGGGCCGCCGGCGAACTTCTCCAGCACCGCGCCGAGCAGCTTGCGGTCCATGATGTCGAGGCCGATATGGTCCACGTCGAGCATGGTCAGCGCCGCGTCGGCCACCGCCTGGCTGATGTCGCCCTTGGCGCGCACCTCGGCGAAGTCGCGCACCCGGCGCAGCAGGCGGTTGGCGATGCGCGGCGTGCCGCGGGCGCGGCGGGCGATCTCGAAGGCGCCTTCGGCGGCGATCTCGACGTTGAGCAGCTGCGAGGAGCGCGTGACGATCCGCGTCAGCTCTTCCGGAGAATAGAACTCCAGGCGCGAGACGATGCCGAAGCGGTCGCGCAGGGGGTTGGTCAGCATGCCGGCGCGGGTGGTGGCGCCGACCAGGGTGAA
>JADLGU010000416.1 GCA_020849155.1 Rhodocyclaceae bacterium
CTCCGGTTCGGTGACCGGATGGTTTCTAATGGTTTCATGGTAGACCCAAAAAACGCGAAGTCAATAGGGCCACGACCGGAATCGCTGCTGGTACCACTCAGTCCTTTCTTTCGACCCGCCGCCCCTGCGCCAGGCTGGCGTCGAGGTCGGTCTCGGGCACCTCCTTGTGCACCAGGTTCTGGTGACAGTCGATGCAGGTGGCCTGCTGCGTGCGCATCTTCTCGTGTGCTGCCCGGGCGTCGGCGCCGGGCGGCTGCGGGTCTTTGTGGCAGGCGCGGCAGGTGACGCTGTCCCAGCGCTTCAGGTTCATGCGCGCGTCGTGGGCCATTTCCGGCCGGCGGGCGTCGAATTTCTTGATGTCGGAGTAGTCGTTCCTGAATTCGAGGAACAGCTCGCGCGCGCCGTCGATGACGTGGGTGGCGACGGCGAGGTGGAAGTTGGCCAGCCCCTGCGGGATGTGGCAGTCCTTGCAGCCGGGGTTGGCGCCCAGCGCGCCGTAGTGGGAGGACTTCTTCAGTTCCTCGGCGGGATAGCGCATCGAGTGGCAGCCGACGCAGAACTCCGTCGTGGACAGCGCCGCCTCGCCGCCGAACAGGGCGACCAGCAACGCGACCGCTCCCGCCGCGCCGAGCAGCAGCGCACCACCGTGCTGCCTGAAGTACTGACGCAGCCCGCCAGGCATCATTCCTCCTTGCCCTTCACGGCCGGCTTCGCCTTGGACTGGAATTCTTCGCGGAAGGGCGGCACGGGCGGCCCGGTGAACACGTCCTCGAGCTTGAAGTGCTCGTGCATGGCCTTGTCGTTGCGCACCGCCTTGCCGTAGTCGAAGCCGTACTTCTTGTCGACTTTCGGCGTGAACGGCGTGTAGGGTTTCTTCGCGCCTTTCCAGGGCGAGCCCTCGAAGTTCAGGTGGCAGGCGGTGCAGCGCTCCTCGAACTGGAACTCCTGTCCGGCGTCGGCGAGCTGCTGGCGCGGCGCCGTCTGCTTCTTCTTCTCGAAGGCCTGGCCGGCCTTGCGGTGCTGCAGGCGGTATTCGGAGCCGGGGCCGTGGCAGTTCTCGCAGCCGACGCCAGTCAGGTATTTGCTCGGCTCCTTGGGATCGAAGCCGCCTTCGTGGTTGAAGCCGGTCGCATGGCAGCCGACGCAGTCGGCGTCCTGACGATAGTCCTTGTTCGGGTCGAGCTTGGCTTTCTTCTTGGCTTCGGCTTTCGTCTTGGGTGCCAGCGAATCCATCGCCTTGGCGTGGGCCGTCTTCTCCCAGGAATCGAGCTGGCTGCGATGGCAGGAGCCGCATTTCTTGCGGCCCTCGTAATTCGGCGCCGCCGTCGCGGCGGCGCTGGCCAGCAGCAGAACGGCGGCCAGCAGCAAAGGTGATTTCATGACGCACTCCTCGAACGGTGTGGTCGTAATCTATGGACAGAATGGCCCCGGGGGTAGAACCACCGCGGGGCCGAATGCTGGTGCCAGGAAGAAGAACGCGATCAGCCGCCCGAGGGCAGGGCGGGGATCTTGTACACCCAGTAGCCGCCGTGCTGATAGACGAGCTGCAGAGCCTGCAGCTCGGCCGGGCGCGACGTGGTGAGCGGCAGCATCTGCGCCAGCAGGGTGTTGCCGCTCTGGGCATTCGTCAGGAAATAGACGCGCGCCTGCTGTTCCGAGAGTTCGTGCAGGGTGTAGGCGGCATAGTGGTTGTCGAGCATCCAGCGCTTGACGAAGGAAATCGGCCCGTGCATGTCGCCCTTGACCGGGAAGTCCTTGTAGGCGACGCCGAGCCGCTCGGGGTGCAGCAGGCCGAGCTTGTAGAGGTCCGCGACATGCACTGCGATGTAGGCCTCCTTGTTGCCCGCCAGCTCGCGCAGCGTCGCCGCGCCGGCCGCAGCCTCGCTGGAGAGGGCCTCGGCGAAGCGCCGGAAGCGCAGCGTTTCCGCCTTGCTTGGCGATGCGCCCCAGAATTCGCGCTCGTACTTGGCGATGGTGCGGCTGCGCGCCTGCCAGGGCGAGGGCGCGACGAAAGGCTCGCCCAGGTGCGCATCGAAGGCTGTCTCGCGCCCGGTGAGCAGGCGCAGCTGGCGTGCGGTGTCCCACCAGCCGAGCACCAGGGCGTCCTTCGGCGTGTGCTTCTCGATGGCCTGCGCCAGCGTCTTCAGCTCGGCCAGCCGCGTGTCGGCGAACGCCAGCGGCTCGCCGCTGCGGTTGTCCCAGTCGAGCATGACCGGCGCGGCATCGCCGCGGCGCGCGACATGCGCCACCGCGACCGGCTTGTCGATGCCGTCGACGCGGATCTCGTACTTGCCGACTTTCAGATCCGGCCAGGCCTCGAGGCCGAGCGCCGCGAAGCGCTCGACGCCGCCTTCTTCCACCAGCTGGTAGCGATAGGGCGCGGGACCGGGCTGCAGGAACGAATACGCGACCCATCCCAGCAATAGCAAACCTCCCGCCACCAGGGCAATGCCCAGCGACGGGAGGAATCTGCGGGAGGGAGCGGCTGCGAGCGTCGCCTCCATGACGGCTGCTCAGCGCGCCGACCTGTCGCGGCGGCGCCAGCCGGCCAGGGCGATGCCGCCGGCGAGCAGCAGCGCGCCGCCGAGACCGCCGAGCGAGGCACGGCCGCCGCTGGTGTCGCTGTCGAGCAGGCTGACGCGTTTCGCCTCGAGCTTGGCAACGCGCGCCTGCAAGGCCGCCATGTCGCGCAGCTTGGTGTCCTCGTTCATGATCTTGGCGTAGGCGCGGCTCAACGGTTCCCAGCCTTCGGTGTAGGTCCAGCCGCCCGGATTGACGTGGGCCATGCCGACATGCAGCTTGGCCAGGTCGTTCTCGCCCATCTCGATGGCCTCGATCTCGATGTACGAGGGGTTGTTGCCCTTGGTCCAGAACAGCTGCCAGAACTGCGCCACGCCCTCCTTGTCGGGCGGCGGCGGCGCCGGC
>JADLGU010000417.1 GCA_020849155.1 Rhodocyclaceae bacterium
GCGTCGGCGCCTGCCCCTACAAGAAGGTGTACTTCAACCCGCTGTTCCGCCGCTCGGAGAAATGCATCTTCTGCTATCCGCGCATCGAGCAGGGCCTGGCGCCGGCCTGCGCGCGCCAGTGCGCCGGGCGCATCCGCTTCGTCGGCTTCCTCGACGACGAAGAAGGGCCGGTCTTCAAGCTCGTAAAGAAATGGCAGGTGGCGCTGCCGCTGCACGCCGAGTTCGGCACGCAGCCGAACGTGTATTACGTGCCGCCGCTCTCGCCCGACAAGCTCGACGCGCAAGGCCGGCCTACCGGCGAGCGGCGCATTCCCGATGCCTTCCTCGTCGAACTCTTCGGCCCGCGCGTGCCGGAAGTGCTGAAGCTGCTGGAAGCCGAGCGCGCGAAGAAGCGGCGCGGCGAAGCCTCGGAACTCATGGACCTCCTCATCGCCTACCGGCACGAGGAGATGTTCCGCATTCCCGTCGCCGAGGTGAAGAAGTGAGGTGGCTTCCCTTCGCGCTGCTGCTGCCGCTGGTTTCCGTTGCGGCGGAGATTCCGGTGAAGCGCGTCGAGGGGGAGCCCGCCGCCGATCCGCACAGCCCGGCCTGGCTGGCGCAGCCGGCAGTTGCCGTGCCGCTCTACCCGCAGGCGAGTGTGCCGCCGGCGACGAAGGCATCCAGGGCCTCCGTGAAGGTGCGCGCCCAGCGCGGCGCGGCCACGCTGGCGCTGCATCTCGAATGGGCGGACAGGAAGCCCGCCACGGAGCGCGGCATCGGGGCATTCGCCGACGCCGCCGCCGTGCAGTGGCCGCAGCGCCCTGAAGCGGAGTTGCCCTACATCGGCATGGGCCACCGCGGCGCGCCGGTGTCGCTGTGGTTCTGGCGCGCCGACGGCACGGCGGAGCTGCTCGCGGCGGAGGGCTTCGGCACGCTCACCGTACAGCCCGATGGCGGCGTGCAGGCGCGCGGCGAGTGGAAGAACGGCGTCTGGCGCGTAGTGCTGTCCCGCGCCGCGGCGCCCTCGCAGGAGTCGTTGTCGGTGGCCTTCGCGATCTGGAACGGCGAGGGCGCCGAGCGCGACGGACTCAAGCGGCTTTCCGCCTGGCAGACGCTGCGCCCTGACGGAAAAGTCAGTCTGCGCAGCACGGCGACATCCGGCAATGTCGCCCTCGGCAAGCGCCTGATGCGGGAGAAGGGCTGCGCCGTCTGCCACAACTACCCCGGCAACCCGGCCCGCCCGGCCATCGGCCCGGACTTGAGCTACGCCGGCGGCCTGCACGCGCCGGCCTATCTCGCCGAGTCGCTGCGCGAGCCCTCGAAAGTCGTTGTGCCCTGCAGGGGCTGCTTCGCCGAGCAGGACGGCCGCCGCGTCTCATTCATGCCGCCCTTCGAGGGCAGCGACACCGAGCGCGAAGACATCCTCGCCTTCCTGAAGAGCCTCCGTTAGCGGCCGGGCTTCGCCACTGGCTTCCAGATCGCCGCGATGACGCCGATCTTCGTCGTGTAGGCCTTGGCGTGGTACCGGCCGAGGACGATGTTCTTGCCCCCCTCGGGCAGGGCCGACAGCACCAGTTCCGTCAGTTCGTCTTCCGTTAGATTGACGTCGCCCTGCGCATGCCAGACCTTGATGCCGCCGCAGCCGTCGTGGTCGATGAGCAGCGTCTTCTCCGGGCCGAGGGCCGGCAGGCGGATGAGCATGCCCTTGTCGGTTTCGAATGCCTGCGCCAGCCCGGCGGCTGTCAGCGTCGGCCTGCCGCCCTCGGGCCGGGCGGTCGCCTCCAGGGCCGAGATTTCCTCCTCGCCGAGCGGGGATTTCCCGCCGGCATGCCAGACGGCATAGCGGCCGTCTGGCCGCAGCTGGATGAGCAGCGCGGTGTCTTCCGCACTGACAGGAAGGGAAAGCAGCGCGGCAAAGACCGCGACAAGGAGGCGCGTGAGCTTCATATCATTCTCAGCTTGCCATCATCCGCTGTTGGCGCTACTATTCAAACAAACGTAAGAATACATGAAACCGTCGATCGGGAGCCATCCATGCAACGCTATCTTTTCATCCTCAACGATCCGCCCTACGGCACGGAGCGCAGCTACAACGGCCTGCGCCTGGCCCGTTCGCTGCTCAACACCAACGAGGCCGAGGTGAAGGTGTTCCTGCTGGGCGATGCCGCCGCCTGTGCCAAGGGCGGCCAGAAGGTGCCGGCGGGCTATTACAACATCGGCGACATGCTCGGCTCGGTGATCCGCCGCAAGGGCACCGTCGCCGTGTGCGGCACCTGCATGGACGCGCGCGGCATCGCCGACGCCGACCTGGTGCAGGGCGCCTTGCGCGGCACCATGGACCTGCTGACCGAATGGACCGAGGGGGCCGGGAAGGTCCTGGTGTTCTGACCGTGAGCCGCACTGCGCTGGTGCTCGGCGCCGGTCTCGGCGGACTCGTTGCCGCCGAGTCGCTGCGCAAGCTGCTGCCTAAGACCGATCGCGTCATCGCCGTGGATCGCGCCGCCGAGCATTTCTTTCCGCCCTCGCTGCTCTGGCTGATGGTCGGCGAGCGGGTGCCGGCGGATTTCTCGCGCCCGCTGGCGCGGCTGGCCGCGCGCGGCGTCGAATTTCGTCAGGGAAGCGTGACGCGGATCGATCCCGCGAGCCGGCACGTCGAGATCGACGCGCAGGCGATCGCTGCCGATGCCCTGGTGATCGCCCTGGGCGCGGAGTATGCGCCCGAGGCGATCCCAGGCCTGGCCGAGGCCGGTTTGAGCTTCTACACCCTTGAAGGCGCCGCGGCCGTGCGCGATGCCCTGGCCCAATTCAGTGGCGGGCGCATCGTCATGCTCACAGCGGCGCCGATGTACAAGTGCCCGGCGGCGCCCTACGAGGCGGCCTTGCTGGTGGAGGATTACCTGCGCCGGCGCGGGATGGCCGAGAGCACGACGATCGATTTCTTTGCAGCCGAACCGCAACCGATGGCCGTGGCCGGGCCGGAAGTCGGCGCGGCAGTGCGTGGGATGATCGAGGCGCGCGGCATCGCCTACCACCCGGAACACCAGGTGAAGGCTGTCGATCCCGTTGCCCGCCGCATCGACTTCGCCAACGGCGTGTCGGCCGATTTCGATCTGCTGCTCTACGTGCCGCCGCACCGGGCGCCGGCGGTGGCGCGCGAGGCCGGGCTGACCAACGAGGTCGGCTGGATACCCGTCGACCGGCATACGCTGCAGACGAAATTCGACGGCGTCTTCGCCCTCGGCGACATCACCGCGATACCGCTGAAGATGGGCCGGCCGCTGCCCAAGGCCGGCGTCTTCGCCCACGGCCAGGCCGAGACCGTGGCCAACAACATTGCGCATGCCTGGACCGGCAAGGGCGCACCGCGCCGCTTCGACGGCCACGGCATGTGTTTCATCGAGGCCGGCGGCGGCCGCGCCGGCATCGGCAAGGGCAACTTCTACGCCGAGCCGACCCCGCAGGTGGGCATGCGCGGGCCAAGCCTGATGTGGCACGCCGGCAAGATCCTCTACGAGAAATACTGGCTGTACCGCCGATTCTGAGCCGGGTGCCTGGTGCGACCAAGTCAATTCAAGCTGTTTGCCGTCCTGCTCGTGATTGCCGCACTGCCGGCTGCGGCGCAAAGTCGGTCTGCCTGGCACGGCGAGCGGAAGGGCGTAACGGTGAAGGCTACGGCCCTGACACGGTCCGCCGTGATGGCCTTCTACCAGGCGCGCGGCTTCTCGGCCCAGGCCATTTCGCCCTATGCCGATGCCTGCGTGTTCTCCTTCGAGTTGCGCAACTCGACGCGGAAGACCCTGCACTTGCGCCTGGCCGACTGGCGCGCGCAAACCGCTGCCGGCACGCTCCGCTTCAGGCTGCCGCAGTCCTGGGAGGCGGAGTGGGCCCGACGCGGCGTCGCCGAGCCGGCGCGCATCGCTTTCCGCTGGGCGCAGTTCCAGTCCGAACTCGAGTTCGCGCCGGGTGACTGGATCATGGGCATGGCGGCGCTGGAACGCCGCCCCGACGGCGCCTTCCGCCTGAACATTCCTTACGTCATTGATGGACGACATCGTGAAATCACTCTCGACAAGCTGGTCTGCGCCGCCCTCGACTGAGCGCCGACGTACACTCGCCCGCCTTGCGGGCTTCGGTTGTCTGCTCGCCGCCGCGCCGCTCGCTGCGCAAGGCAGCGGCATGACGGCAGTGGCCGGCGCGCCGGCCGCGCCGCCGCTGGCACTGCCGGACATCGACGGCAAGGTCGTGGATCTTGCGTCTTATCGCGGCCGCCTGGTGCTGGTGAACTTCTGGGCCACCTGGTGCCCGCCCTGCCGGCGCGAGTTTCCTTCGCTCTCGCGTTTGCAGAAGCTGTTCAAGCCGAGCGAGCTGGCCGTGCTGGCGGTGAATGTCGGCGAAGACGCCGAAACCATATTCTCCTTCGCCGGAGCCAGCGAGGTGACGATTCTGCTCGACCGCGATTCGGCTGCCATGCGGCGCTGGCCGGTGAAGGGGCTGCCCAGCACCTTCGTCGTCGATAAGAGGGGAAAGCTGGCGCTGCGCGCCGTGGGCGGGCGGGAATTCGACGACGCGGCCATCGTCGCGCAGTTGCGCGGCCTGCTGCGAGTCTGACAAACTTCGTTCTTTGACGGGGAGGGGCCATGAACAAACAGCCGGGATTGTCCACGCAGTGCGTCCACGCCGGCGAGATCGCCGACGCCCACGGTTCGCCGCACACGCCGATCTACAACACCACCACCTTCAAGTTCGCCGCGACCGCCGACGTGCTCGACGTCGTCGACGGCCGCAAGGCGGGCGCCCTGTACACCCGCTACGGCCTCAACCCGACGATCTTCGCGCTGGAGGCCAAGCTGGCCGTGCTGGAAGGCGCCGAGGCGGCCTGGGCCTTCTGCTCGGGCATGGCGGCCGAGGCGGCGCTGTTCATGACGCACGGCCGCGAGGGCATCGCCTGCGTCGGCGACGCCTACGGCGGCACGCTGGAGCTGATCGGTTCGCAGTTGCCGCAGTTCGGCGTGCGCACCCACCTGCTGCTCGGCACCGAGTTGGATCGCCTGGAAGCCTGCCTGCGCGAAGGCTGCGGCCTGGTCTTCCTCGAGACGCCGACCAACCCGCGCATGGAGATTTTCGACATCGCCTCAATAGCCGATCTGGCGCACCGCTACGGCGCGCGGCTGGCGGTGGACAACACCTTCGCCTCGCCGGTGAACCAGCGCCCGCTGGAAC